>NZ_RIBZ01000228.1:0-10372 GCF_003721215.1 Streptomyces botrytidirepellens | reverse complement strand
TCCGGGACCTTCCCGGACGCGCCCGGCGCTTTCGCGTTGGTGGGCTACTTCTCCCGAAGCCCCACCTTGGCGTGCAGCGCCCGCAGCGGCTTCGGTGCCCACCAGTTGCCCTTGCCGACCAGCCGCATGAAGGCCGGTACCAGGGTGCCCCGGACGAGCGTGGCGTCCATCAGCACCGCCAGAGCCAGCCCGATCCCGATGGCCTTGAGATAGACGATGCCGGAGATCAGGAAGCCCAGGAACACGATGGCGATCAGCACCGCCGCGGCCGTGATCATCGAGCCGGTGCGCTCCAGGCCGCGGGCGACCGACGTCACGTTGTCCCCGGTTCTGTCGTACTCCTCCTTGATCCGGGACAGCAGGAACACCTCGTAGTCCATCGACAGCCCGAACGCGATGCAGAACAGCAGCACCGGCACGGTCCAGGTGATCGAGTCGGTGACCACGAAGTCGCCCACGACCCCCTCCAGATGGCCGTCCTGGAACCCCCACACCAGCACGCCCAGGGTGGCGCTCAGGCTCAGGCAGTTGAGGATCAGCGCCTTGAGGGGCAGCAGCAGGGAGCCGGTGAAGAGGAACAGCACGGTGAAGGAGCTGGCGGCGATCACCGCGAGCGCCACCGGCAGCCGGGCGTTCATCGAGTCGATGGAGTCGGTCAGCTCCGCCGCGGGCCCGCCCACCTGGACGGGGTAGGGCGCCGGGAGGTCTCTGATGTCCTGGACCAGCGCGCGGCCCTCCTCCGAGAGCGACTGGTGGCTCGGCACCACGGACAGATAGGTGCTGTGGCCGGAGCCGAAGCGCTTCGAGAGGTCCGACGGCCGCTGCACCAGCCGTCCGTCGGCGAACGTCCCGGCCTCGCTGTCCACCCGGGACACATCGCCGAGCTTCGACAGCCGCTCGGCGTACGGGGCCACGTTCCGGTCGCCGGGCCCGGGCGTACGGTCCAGGACCACGTTGAGCGCCTGGGTCTCCTGGGCCCGGAAGCCGTCCCGGATGTCGCTGCCGACCTGCCGGGCCTGGCTCTCGGCGGGCAGCACCCGCTCGTCCGGCAGGCTCAGCCGCAGATCGAGGAAGGGCGCGCCGAGCAGCAGCAGTAGCGCGGTCACGGCGCCCGCGACGGGCAGCGGGAACCGCATCACCCCGGTGGCCAGCCGGTGCCAGAAGCCCTCCCCGGACCCCGACCCGTCTTCGGCCTCCGGCGTGCGGCGGCGCAGGACGCGCCCCTTCTCGATGCGGTGGTCCAGCGCCTTCAGCAGCGCGGGCAGGAAGGTGAGCGAGACGAACGCGGCGAGCAGGGCGGTCGGGATCCCCGCGTACGCGAACGAGCGCAGGAAGTAGAACGGGAACACCAGCAGCGCCCCGAGCGCCAGGGTCACCGTCACCGCGGAGAACAGCACGGTGCGGCCCGCGGTGCGCAGCGTGGTGGCGATGGCCTGGTCGGTCTCCGAGCCCCGGCCCCGCTCCTCCCGGTAGCGCTTGATGAGGATCAGGCTGTAGTCGATGGCGAGGCCGAGCCCGAGGCCGGTGGTGACGTTGCTGGCGAGCGCGGAGACCTCGGTGAACAGGGTCAGGATGCGGATGACCAGCAGCACCGACAGGATCGTCAGCCCGCTGACCATCAGCGGCACCAGCGCGGCGACCACGCTGCGGAACACGAACAGCATCACCACCAGCAGGACCGGGAAGGTCACCGCCTCGATCTTGACCAGGTCCTTCTCGGTGGTCTCGGACATCTCCTTGTCGGCGAGGGCGTTGCCGCCCACCCGGATGTCCAGCCCTTCGGCGCGGTGCTGGTAGTGGCTCTCCAGCCGCTTGAAGGTGTTCTGGACCTGGTCCTCGTCGCCGGAGATCCGGGCCATCAGCAGCGCCTGGCGGCCGTCCTCGGCGCGCAGCGGCGCGGCCTTGCCCAGCGACCAGTACGACGCGGCCTGCTCGACGCCGGGCTCATCGGCGACGCGTTCGGTGAGCCGGGCCCCGGCGGCGGCCACGGCGGGGGAGTCCACGCCCCGTTCGTCGGAGACGAGCAGGACGAGGTCCGGGGCGCCCGCCCGGAATCTGTCGTCCATGACCTGCGCGGTCTTCGCCGATTCCGTCGAGTTGTCGACAAACCCTCCGGCGGACAGCTCCTTGATCACTCCGCCGCCCAGCGCGCCCGCCATGACGAGCAGCACTCCGGACAGATACAGCACCAGTTTGCTGCGGCGGCAGGTGAACCGGGCCAGTGAGACGAACAATTCGGCTAACCCTTCTCGCGCTGCGGCTTCCCCTGCGAGCGGTTGACCCGCAGGGCGCGCAGCAGCGTGGACGGTGCGGCCAGGGAACGGGGGTGGGTGCGCATGTACGTCACCGAGTTGAACCGCACGGCGACGGACCGGTCCGTCACCGAGGCGTCGGCGATCTGCTCGGCGAACCATTTGCTGAGGCGGTAGCCGCGCGGATACGGGCCCGTCACGTCCGGCCGGGCGAGATCGGCCGAGGTGGAGATCTGCCAGGCGGCGTCCACCACGACGCGCTGGAGGGCGAAGAAGCTCCGGGCTGGGGCATCGAGGTCCGGCCGGGAGCGCAGGTACTCCGACAGGGCCGAGGCGTGCAGGGTGGCCGAGGACATGCCCTGCCCGTAGATCGGGTTGAACGAGGCGACCGCGTCACCGACGCTGATCAGCCGGGCGGGGAACCGGGTGAGGAGATGGAAGTCCCGGCGGCGGCTGTCGGCCTGGTGGTAGGGGAGGATCTCGCCGAGCTGATCGCCCGCGACCGCCTCGCGGTAGACCGGCGGCAGCTCGCCGCACAGCTTCCGGAACTCCGCCACGTCCCGGATCGGCGGCTGCTTCCCGTAGTTGGCCAGGGTGATCAGCCAGCGGTCGTCCTCGATGGCGGTGATCGCGCCGCTCGCCACCCGGGGCGGGGTCGCGGTCGGGGTCCGGTAGGCGATGGCCGCGGCCAGCTCCGGGTCGGCGTCGGTGCGCCGGAAGTAGCCGGTGGCGTAGTCGATGTCGATGGCCATCCGCCGCATCGCGGGCCGCTGCCAGCCGTTCTTCTCCAGCCAGTCGCCGAGCTTGCTGGCCCGGCCCATGGCGTCGACGACGAAGTCCGCTTCCTCGACCCATTCGTCCTCGCCCGCCCCGCCGCAGCGCACCCCGGTGACCCGTCCCGCGCGGAACTCCAGGCCCCGGGCGCGGCAGGTGAGGACCTTCACGTTGGGCAGGGCCAGGGTGCGCCGCCGGACCAGCGACTCCAGGAACGGGCGGCTGCTGGAGATGAGCCCCATCGTGCCGTCGCTCACCTTCGGGACGCCGTCGGCGTAGGCCCGGATGGTGTACGGGGACGAGATGATCGCGCCGCCCGCCTCCGCCTCGTCCTCGAAGCCGGGGAACAGCCGCCGCAGCTGCATCCGGCCGCCGTGCATCAGGGTGTGCAGCTGTCCGTCGTGCGGGGTGCCCGGGCGCGGGGCGGCGGTGGCGGGTAAGGCGTCCCGCTCCACGATGACCACGCTTTCGGCGTGGTCGGACAGCACCCGCGCCGCCAGCATTCCGGCCATGCTCCCGCCGAGCACCACGGCCTTGCCCATCAGGACTTCGGTATTGGTGATCGGCTCGTCCGTACTGAGCCGGGCGAACACACGGGCGGCTGACTCCATCACGAGACCTCCAGACCGGTTAGATGCATCAACCAGGAACCGCTGGGTAGGCGCACGAATCCGTCTGACGAAGAGAGAGAAAATAGCTGTGCCTGCCCTGACCGATTCCGATGCCCCCGCCGCAGTCCGGCACCCCATGCTCCACCGCGCCATCAAGCGGCGCAAGAACCCTCCTCTGCGGCGCACTGACATCACGGTCACCGAGGAGAAGGACGTTCACCGCGCGGTCAAGGCAGCCGCGCTGGGGAACGCCATGGAGTGGTTCGACTTCGGGATCTACAGCTATCTCGCGGTCACCATCGGCAAGGTCTTCTTCCCCGGTGGGAACGCCACGATCCAGGTGCTGTCCTCCTTCGCGACGTTCGCGGTGGCCTTTCTCGTACGGCCGCTGGGAGGTATGTTTTTCGGGCCGCTCGGTGACCGCATCGGGCGGAAGAAGGTGCTGTCCTTCACCATGATCATGATGGCGACGAGCACGCTCGCCATCGGTCTCATACCGGGCTATCACTCCATCGGCTACGTCTCGCCCGCGCTCCTCATCCTGTTCCGCATGTTGCAGGGATTCTCCACCGGCGGTGAATACGGCGGCGCGTCCACGTTCATCGCCGAATACGCCCCGGACAAGCGGCGCGGTTTCTTCGGCAGCTTCCTCGAATTCGGCACCCTCATCGGCTACACCGCCGCGGCCGGACTGGTCACCATCCTGACCGTGACGCTCTCCGACGACACGATGATGTCCTGGGGCTGGCGCATCCCGTTCCTGGCCGCCGCCCCCATCGGACTCGTCGGCCTGTACCTGCGGCTGAAGCTGGACGAGACCCCCGCCTTCCAGAAGCTGGAGGAGGAGGCGTCCGCGGCGCACGAGCGCACGACGCTGCCGTTCTGGCAGGTGTTCCGGACCCAGTGGCGCGCGATGGTGCTGTGCATGGCGCTGGTCGCCGCGTACAACATCACCGACTACATGCTGCTGTCGTACATGCCGACGTACCTCTCGTCCACGCTCCACTACAGCGAGACCAAGGCCCTCGTCTCGATCATCATCGTGATGCTGGTACTCATGGCGGCCATCACCTTCGTCGGGCGGCTCTCCGACCGCGTCGGCCGCAAGCCCGCGCTGCTGGCCGGGTCCATCGGCTTCTTCGTCCTCGCCGTGCCCTCCTTCCTGCTCATCAAGCAGGGCGGCGTCGTCCCCGTCTTCGCGGGTCTGCTGCTGCTGGGCATGTGTCTGCTGCCCTACGTCGCCGTGATGTCGGCCTCCCTGCCCGCGCTCTTCCCGACCGATGTGCGCTACGGCTCCCTGTCCATCGCCTTCAACATCTCCGTCTCCCTCTTCGGCGGCACCACCCCGCTCGTCGTCGAGGCCCTGGTCAGCGGCACCGGCGATGACCTGATGCCCGCGTACTACACGATGATCGCGGCGATCGTCGGCATCATCGCCTCGGCCGTGATGAAGGAGACGGCCCGCAAGCCGCTGGAGGGCTCGCCGCCCTCGGTCGCGACCAAGGAGGAGGCCATCGCCCTGGTCGAGTCCCAGTCCCCGCAGACCCAGCGCCACTGAACCCGGCGCTCGCGCACGGCCCCTACGGCAGCGTGATGCCCTTGAGCGCGGCGGCGGTCTCCGGGTCGGCCGGGAGGAACGTCTCGATGGCCAGCTCGGAGACGGTCACGTCCATGGGGGTGTTGAACGTCGCGATCGTCGAGATGAACGACAGCACCAGCCCGCCGTGCTCGATCATCATCGGCAGCGCGAACGGCGCGTGGCCGCCGCCGGTGGCCGACTCCCGCCCGCCCGACTCGGGCAGCGGATAGCCGGCCACCTCGTCGTACAGCTCGCGCAGCGGCGCGGAGCGCATCAGCGCGAGCTGGCGGTCCATCTGGTCCAGCAGATGGCCGCGCCACTCCCGCAGGTTGCGGATGCGCGGGGCGAGCCCCTCCGGGTGGAGGGTGATCCGCATCGCGTTCATCGGCGGGGTGAGCAGGTGGTCCGCCACGCCCTCCAGCAGCGCCCGGATGCCCCGGTTGGCCGCCAGCACCTCGTACGTCCCGTCCAGCACCAGCGCCGGATACGGCTCGTAGCCGGTCAGCAGCCGCTCCATCCCCTCGCGCAGCGCGCTCATCGACGGGTCGTCCACCGCCCGCTCCGGATAGTGCGGGGCGTATCCGGCGGCGATCAGCAGCGCGTTGCGCTCCCGCACGGGGACGTCGAGGTGGTCGGCGAGGCGCAGCACCATCTCCTGGCTCGGCCGGGACCGGCCGGTCTCGATGAAGCTGATGTGGCGGGCCGAGGAGTCGGCGCGCAGCGCCAGCTCCAGCTGGCTGATCCGCCGCCGGTCCCGCCATGCGCGCAGCAGCGCGCCCACCCCGGGCGGCGCGACAGTTGTCATGCCCCGAAGGTAACGGAACCCCGGCGGTGCCCGTGGCAGGGTGGAAGGCCGAGCCATCACCCGGCGACGCAACGATGGAGGGAACCGCCATGGCAGTCGAACCGCTGGCCCGCGAGGAGATCGAGGAGCGCCTGGAGCAACTGCCCGGCTGGTCGGTCGCGGACGACCAGCTGTCCCGTACGTACGTGTTCGACGGGCATCCGCAGGCCGCGGGCCTGGTCGCGGAGGTCGCCCGGATCCAGGACGAGCTGGGCCACCACTCCGATCTGACCCTCGGCTACAACAAGGTCACCGTCACCGTGAACACCCACAGCGTCGGCGGCAAGGTCACCGAACTCGACTTCGGGCTCGCCCGCCGCATCGAGGCCGCCGCCCCCGGCCATGGCGCGCATGGCTGACCCCGCCGCCCCCGCGCGGGAATCGTGACCAAACCGCTCCCCGATCGGCTCCGAATACCCCCATGAGAGGGCGGTGTCGAACGGAGGAGCGGGCATGGGCGGGCAGCGGCAGCGGCAGCGGATCGCCGTCGTCGGCAGCGGAGTGGCGGGGCTGACCGCGGCGTACGTACTGCAACGCACGCATGACGTCTCGCTGTACGAGGCGGACGACCGGTTAGGGGGCCACGCCCACACCCACCACGTGACGGCCCCCGGGGGCCGGGTGTGGCCGGTCGACAGCGGGTTCATCGTCCACAACGAGCGCACCTACCCGCAGCTGCTGAAGCTCTTCCGCGAACTCGGCGTCTCCACCCAGGAGTCCGAGATGAGCATGTCCGTGGTGTGCGAGGGCTGCGGACTCCAGTACGCCGGGGCGCGCGGGCTGCCCGGGCTGCTCGCGCGGCCCTCCAACGCCGTCAGGGTGCGCTATCTGCGCATGCTCACCGAGGTCCCGGCCTTCCACCGGGCCGCCCGCCGGTTCCTCGACCGGGTGCCGGACGACACGGTCACCCTGCGCATGTTCCTCACCATCGGCGGCTGGTCGCGCTACTTCGTCTCCCACTTCGTCACCCCGCTGGTCTCCGCCGTCTGGTCCTGCGACGCCGAGACCGCGCTGCGCTACCCCGCCCACTACCTGTTCCGCTTCCTCGACCACCACGGCATGCTGTCGGTCTCCGGCGCCCCGCCCTGGAGAACCGTCACCGGCGGCTCGCGCACCTACGTCGAGGCCATCGCCAAACAGCTCTCTGCGCTCCACACCTCCGCCCCCGTGCGCACCGTCGTCCGCCACCCCGACGGCGTCGACCTCGTCACCGAGGACGGGGAACACGCCGCGTACGACGCCGTCGTGATCGCCGTCCACGCCGACCAGGCGCTGCGGCTGCTGGAGCGCCCCACCGACGAGGAACGCGACATCCTCGGCGCCTTCCGCTACTCCCGCAACGACACCGTGCTCCACACCGACCCCGCCCTGCTGCCCCGCAACCGGCGCGCCCGGGCCGCCTGGAACTACCGGATGCCGTCCTGCACCACGCCCTCCGGCCGGGTGCTCATCAGCTACGACATGAACCGCCTCCAGCGGCTCGACGCCCCCCGCGACCACATCGTCACCCTGGGCGGCGGCGACCGCGTGGACGAAGGCCGGGTGCTGGCCCGCATGGTGTACGAACACCCCGTCTACACCCCCGAGTCGGTGGCCGCCCAGCAGTGGCTGCTGTCCCTCAACGACCGCGTCACCGCCTTCGCCGGGGCCTACCACGGCTGGGGCTTCCACGAGGACGGCTGCGCCTCCGGCGTACGGGCCGCCGCCGCCCTGGGGGTGCGCTGGTGAACCACCCCCGCCGCCCCGCCGACCGGGCCCGCACCCACGCCGCGCGTTCTGTCCGCGCGGCCCGCGCCGTCCGCGAGGCTTGTGCCGCTCGCGTAGCCCGTGNCCCGCGCCGTCCGCGAGGCTTGTGCCGCTCGCGTAGCCCGTGCCGCCAACACAGCCCGTGCCGCCAACACGGCCCGTGCCGCCGACACAGCCCGTGCCGCCCGCGCCGACCGAAACGACCCCGCCGCCCCCGCCGGGCTCGGCACCGCCGTCACCCGCACCCCCGCCCTCTACGACAGCGTCATCACCCACGTCCGCACCCGCCCGCTGCGCCACGCCTTCACCCACCGCACCTATCTGTGGCTGGTCGACCTCGACCACCTGCCGCACCTGCCCCGGCCGCTGCGCCCGCTCGCCCGCTTCCACCCCCGCGACCACTTCGCGGGCACCGGCCCCACCCTCCGCGCCGCCCTCGACCGCTGGCTCACCGCCCAGGGCGTCACCCCGCCCGGCGGACGGGTGCTGATGCTCGGCCACGCCCGCGTCCTCGGCCACGTCTTCAACCCGCTCACCCTCTACTGGTGCCACGACCGCGCCGGGGCCGTCGTCCTCGTCGTCGCCGAGGTGCACAACACCTACGGCGAACGCCACTGCTATCTGCTGCGCCCCGACGAGGAGGGCCGGGCGGACACCGCCAAGGACTTCTACGTCTCGCCGTTCTTCCCCGTCGACGGCGGCTACCGGATGCGGCTGCCGCGCCCCGCGGAAGGGCTCGCCCTGACCGTCCACCTGGAGCGGGACGGCACGCGGCCGTTCACCGCGACCGTACGGGGCAGGGCCCGCCCCGCCACGCCCCGCGCCCTGCTGCTCGCCGCCGTCCGCCACCCCTGGGCCACCGCCGCCGTCACCTGGCACATCCGGCTCCAGGGCATCCGGCTGTACCTGCGCGGACTGCCCCTCCAGCCGCGCCCCCGCCACCCCGTACAGGAGGGCCTGGAGTGACCGAACTGCACCACGCCACCGGCGCCGCCCACAGCCCGGCCGTCGACGCCGCGCGCTGGCCCGCCGTGGCCCTCCGGCCCGGCCCCTCCCGCCCCCGCGACACCCTGGCCGGGACGCTGGTCCGCCGGGCCCTGGCCCGGCTGCCGCTGCGGGTGCGGTACGGCACCGGGCCCGTCCGCGGCACCACCGGGCCGCTGCTGGACATCGCCGACCCCGAGGGCTTCGTGCGGCGCATCGGCCGGGACGGGCTGATCGGCTTCGGCGAGTCGTACCTCGCCCACGAATGGGACGCCGAGGACCTGGTGGGCGTGCTCACCGTGTTCGCCGAACACGCCGACCGCATCGTCCCCCGCTGGGCGCAGCGGCTGCGCCGCGCCTGGGCCCCGGCCCACCCCGTCGGCCAGTACAACACCCTGGAGGCGGCCCCCAAACACGTCCACCACCACTACGACCTGTCCAACGAGCTGTTCGGGCTCTTCCTCGACCCCACCCTCAGCTACTCGGCCGCCCTCTTCAGCCGCCTCCCCGCCGCCTGGGACGACCTCGCCGCCGCCCAGCACCGCAAGATCGACCGGCTGCTCGACCTCGCCCGGGTCGGCCCCGGCACCCGGCTGCTGGAAATCGGCACCGGCTGGGGCGAACTCGCCCTGCGCGCCGCCCTGCGCGGGGCCCAGGTGGTCACCGCCACCCTCTCCGAGGAGCAGCGGCGGCTCGCCGCGCGGCGCGCCCTGCGCGACGGGCTCACCGGCCGCATCACCCTGCTGCTGCGCGACTACCGGGAGCTGGAGGGCCAGTACGACGCCATCATCAGCGTCGAGATGATCGAGGCCGTCGGGGCGGCGTACTGGCCCCGCTACTTCCAGACCCTGGAAGGACTGCTCGCCCCCGGCGGCCGGATAGCCCTCCAGGCCATCACCATGCCGCACGACCGGATGCTCGCCACCCGCCACACCTACACCTGGATCCAGAAGTACATCTTCCCCGGCGGCTTCCTGCCCTCCGTCACCGCCCTCGAACAGTGCGCCGCCCGCCACACGCGGCTGCACATCGCCCGCCGCGACGGCTACGGCGACCACTACGCCCAGACCCTGCGGCTGTGGCGGGAACGCTTCACCGCCCGCGACGCGCAGGTGGCCGACCTCGGCTTCGACGCCACCTTCCGCCGCATGTGGACCTTCTACCTCGCCTACTCCGAAGCGGGCTTCCGCGCCCGCTACCTCGACGTCCAGCAGATCCTGCTCCAGGAGGCAGACCGATGAGCGACGCGGCCACCACCCTCGCCCCGATCGCCGAACGCCTGCTCGGCGGGCCGCTCCCGGTGCGGCTGTGCGCCTGGGACGGCAGCGAGGCGGGCCCGCCGGACGCGCCCCGCGTCGTCCTGCGTTCGCCGCGCGCCGTGCGGCGGCTGCTGTGGCAGCCCGGCGAACTCGGCCTCGCCGAGGCGTACATCAGCGGCGACCTCGACGTCGAAGGCGACCTCACCGACGGGCTGCGCGCCGTCTGGGGCGCCCTCCGCGAGGGCTCCGTCACCCCGCCCCGGGTCACCCTCGCCGCCCGCGCCCGGGCCGCCGCCGGGGTCGCCCGGATCGGCGCCATCGGC
>NZ_RIBZ01000223.1:0-6987 GCF_003721215.1 Streptomyces botrytidirepellens | reverse complement strand
ACGCGGCTACGTCTTCCTCGGCACTGCCACCACAGCCGCCCTGGTCATTTGGCTTCGCACATGATCGGCCGGACAAGTCCTAGTACTGCAACGGTGCTTGCCGTGACTGCTGGCCAGTTCAGTCGTTGATGTGGTTATGGGTGGGGACCTTGCTGGTGCCAGGTTGTGGGCCAGTGAACTGGATGCTCTGCATGAGCGGTTCGTGCACAGGTTCAACCGGGAGGAGCCGCGTCAGTGGGCGATGGCTTACATGCGGGGGCTGGTTGCGCCGCTGCAGCGCAAGAACGGCTGGACGCTGGCGGAGGAAGCCGGGCACGCGGGTCCCGACCGCATCCACCGGCTGCTGAACCGGATCGAGTGGGACGCCGACGAGGTCCTGGACGACGTGCGCGACTACGTCGTCGAACACCTCGGAGACCAGGATGCCGTCCTGATCGTCGATGACACCGGCTACCTGAAGAAGGGCATTCGTTCGGCCGGTGTGCAGGCAGTACTCCGGCACCGCGGGACGCACCGAGAACTGCCAGATCGGTGTGTTCCTCGCCTACGCCACCGGCCGCGGACGCACGTTGATCGACCGGCGGCTGTATCTGCCCACGTCCTGGACGGATGACCGGGACCGCTGCTGGCGGGCGGGCGTCGACGACACGGTCGGCTTCGAGACGAAGGTGGCCATGGCCAAGGCGATGGTTTGCAGGGCCATCGCCGACCGGGTCCCGTTCGGATGGGTGACGGCGGACGCCGCTTACGGCTACAGCAAGGGCTGACGGTTCGAGTTGGAGCAGGCCGACGTCTTCCACGTCATGGCCACCACGAGGCACGACACGGTCGTCACCCGCTGGTCCATCGATCACCCCGTCCACGACCTGTTTCCCGGCCTGCCGCGGCAGAAGTGGAAACGCCGTTCCTGTGGTGAAGGAGCCCACGGCCGGCGGATCTTCGACTGGGCCCGCGTCGAAGTGAGGCCCTGGGCGCCGGGAGGACCGCCGGCACTGGGTGATCGTCCGCCGCAGTGTCAGCAGGCCTGAGGAGATGTCCTACTACATCGCCTACTGCCCTGCCCAGACCACGCTGGACGAGCTGATCCGCATCGCGGGCAGCCGATGGGCTGTCGAGGAATGCTTCCAAACCGCGAAGCAGGAGTGCGGCCTGGACGACTATCAGGTCCGCCGCTATCCCGGCTGGCACCGCCACATGACCCTCGCCATGGCCGCCCACGCCTGCCTGACCGTCCTGCGCGCCCGAGAGCTGGACACGGAGAAGGCAGAAACGGATCCTCCCAGCTCATCCACCTCAGCCTCGCCGAAATCAGACGCCTGATCACCCGCCTCACCGACGGCCGCCCTACCCCGGTCGACGACACTCTGCACTGGTCACACCGGCGACGACGACGCCAGCACCAAGCCCGCATCAGCCCCTACAAACGACGCGGACACAGCCCCTGAAAACTGCACTCTGGAGAACGCACGGCGGCGGAGACCGACGGGATATTCGAACCTCCGCCACCGCGCTCGGCGGCTCCGTCACCGTCGGTTCTCACGGAGCCGAGCCCCATTCACGACTTCGGCGTCACCTGGCCCGCGGTAATGTCCGAAGCCGTGCCACTCGCCCCCGCGCCGCCGGCCGCGGCCGGGGTCCCGGCGGGTCGCTGTGCCGCTGGTGCCTGCCCCGCGGCGGGCCGGGGGCGGCGCGGGAGTACGAAGGCTGCCGCCAGAACGGCCAGCAGCAGGAACCCACCCGCCAGCACGAACCCGAGGGAGTAGCCATCGACCGCGGCTGTGTCGGGGGAGATGCCCGCGGTCAGGCGGTGGTCGGTGCGCGTGGTCGCCGCGGTCACCAGCACCGCGAGGCCGAGCGCGCTGCCGACCTGCCGCGAGGCGTTCAGCAGTGCCGAGGCCGTGCCGGCCTCCTGGGGCGGGAGCCCGACGGTCGCCGCGGCCGTCAGCGGGACGAAGGCGATGCCCACTCCCAGGCCGGCCAGCAGGGAGGGCAGCAGCACGTCACCCAGGTAGGTGCCCGAGGGGTCGGCCATGCCGCACCAGGCGAACCCGACCGCGGCGATCAGGCCGGCCGGCACCAGCAGGGTCTTGATTCCGACCAGTTGCCTGCGCAGGGCGCGGGTGGTGGCCTGGATCGCGATCATCGCGGTCACGCACAGGGGCAGGAAGGCGGCGCCCGCCTCGGCCGGCCCCAGCTTCAGGATCCGCTGCAGATACAGCGACAGGAAGTAGAACACCGCGAGTTGCCCGGCCGCCAGCAGCGCCATATACAGGTTGGCGCCGGCGACATTGCGCCTGGTCAGCAGGGAGAGCCGGATCAGCGGGTCCGTCATCGGGCCGTACTTCTCCCACAGCACGAAGGCGACGAGCAGGACGGCGGCGACGGCCAGCGTGACCATGGTCGTGGGCGACGTCCACGACACCTCATCGGTGCGGATCATGCCGAGGATCAGCAGCCCCACGCCGCCCGTGGCGAGGACGGCGCCGAAGACGTCGAGGCGGCCCCGGCGGTTGCCGAGAGTGCCGGCCGGGACGCTGCGCAGGGCCAGGATGATGACCAGGAGCGCCATCGGCAGGTTCACCAACATCACCCATCGCCAGCCGGCGTACTCGGTGAGCAGGCCGCCGACCAGCACACCTACGCCGCCGCCGACCGCAGCGACGGCCGCGTACACACCGAGCGCCCGGGTACGCTCCTCGCCCTCGCGCTGGGTGAGGGTGAGAACCGCCAGCGCGGCCGGGGCCATCACCGCGGCGCCCACGCCCTGCACGGCCCGGGCGGCGATCATCTGCCACGGTTCCTGGGCCAGACCGCCCGCGAGCGAGGCGAGGGCGAAGGCCCACGTCCCGGACAGCAGGATCCGCCGCTGGCCGTACAGGTCCGCCGCCCGGCCGCCGAGCAGCAGGAAGCCGCCGAAGAACAGGGCGTAGATGTTGACCACCCACGGAAGCTGGGCCGGATCGAAGCCGAGGCCGGCTCCCATGTCGGGGAGCGCTACGTTCACGACCGTCATGTCGAGGGTCACCATGAACTGGGCGAGGGCGACTGCGATTAACGCCTGCCCCCTGTTCAAGGCCGTATCGGGCATCCGCCCCTCCAGTGTTTTCTTACTCGTATTATGTACGCGTACGATAACTCTAGCCCGGGCCCGTTGCCGTTGTCACCCGGTGCTGATCGGAGGTCATCCGCTCCGACCCGGACGGCACGTACGGAAGGTGGAGATGCGGCGTCCGGCCCGCGAGCTGTCCATCACGCCGGTGGCGCTCTACCACCACGTGCACGACCGCGACCAGCTCCCTCGGCTGCTGCTGGAGACCCGTCGACCGGCGCGGTCCGCAGACCCCCGCCTGACGGCGCGCTCCGACGTTTTCCGGGTCGGCCCGGGAGACGTCCAGAATCTGCCCAGACGCATAGGCGACAGTGAGCGGGCCGGGCAGGACAACCGCGCCGATGATGCGCCGGCGCTGTGGCATTTCCGTGTATGAGGTGCGGGTCCCCGTACGTACGAACCGCGACGTGACGGAAGATGGACGGATGCAGCCCCGACCCCGACGCTCCGGCAGGACCGGCCGCCCGCCCCGGTTGGCGCGTGAGGCGATTCTGTCCGCCGCACAGCGCATTCTGGACGAAGAGGGCGCGGAGAACCTCTCCATGCGCCGCCTCGCCAAGGAGATGTCCAGTACGCCCATGGCCCTGTACCACTACGTACGGGACAAGGACGAGCTGTTGCTGCTCCTTCTTGAGGAGCACGCCGCGAAGTTCCCCCGTCCCGGACTGCCGGGCGAGCCCCGCGCCCGCCTTCTCGCCTCCGCCCAGGTCCTGCACGACATCCTCGTGGACTGCCCGTGGATCGTCGAGGTCGTCGCCTCCGACGACCTCTTCGCCGTCTCGGCGATGTGGATCGTCGAGAACATCCTGGATGCCGCCATCGAGTGCGGGATGACCCCCGAGGACGCCGTCTACGCCTACCGCGTCATCTGGTACTACACAGCCGGTGAACTCACCGTCCGCTTCAACCGCGAGCGCCGCCACGCGCACCTGGACCGGCCACCGCGCCGCGACCAGATCGCCGGCCTCGACCCCGGGGAGTTCCCACTCCTCACCACGCTGGGCGCCCGCTGGAGCGGGCTGACCACCCGGGACACACACCGCCGCGGTCTGGAGGCGGTCGTCGAGGGACTGCTGGCCCAGGCCACCTGACCGATCGGCCCGGCACGCCCGAAGGGCTCTGACTGGGTACCCCGAGCCCGTGGCAGCTTGTACGCGGCGACCCCGCGGTCCCGCAGGACGGCCTGCGCCTGGCGCAGCGTCAACTCCAACTCCCCGTCGCGGAGCACCAGGCAGGCGCAGGTTTGCTCGCCCATCAGCGGGTGCGGCAGCGCCACGACGCCGACGGCACCTGGGAACGCCTGCTGCAGCGGGTCCAGGCCGCAGCCGACGCCGCCGGAGACATCGACTGGGACATCGCGGTCGACTCGACCGTCGTGCGCGCTCACCAGCACGCGGCCGGTGCACGCATCGATCCGCCGCCGGCGGCTGCGTCAAAGGGGGCCGGAACAGCAGAACACCAGGACGAGCCGCCGTGGCAGAGCCTGCTCGTCCGGCTGGTGGAGGTGGTGCAGGAGGTGAGGGACTGGGCCGCTCGCGCGGCGGGCTCACGAGCAAGCTCCACCTGAGCTTGACGTTTAACCTTCGAGTCGGGGCTGACCTCCCGGTAGAAGACAACGTCGGCTGTTACCTCGACAGCTCGTTGTCGTTGCGGTTCAGCGTCGCAGCCATGGCGTTGGTGTGCTCGCAGTAGAAGCTGTGCTCATGGCGAGAAGACCACAAGTCCAGACCGGTACCATCGGTGGTTGCTTATTCAACGGATGCATGACCCTTTGTGGCCTGTTACTCGTAACCGTCGTAGGCACCTGGATCTGGCTGGCGACTCAACCAGAGCGTGATGAGGAAAAGGCCCGCGCAGACCTGCGTGAAAACGTCGAAACGCGCCGTGAGCGCCTCGCTCAGGCCGCGGCTGACGGGGTCTTGCAAGAAGCAGAGATCGCCCAGCTCTTCCCTCCCACGAAACCGGCCGAGGGTTTGGTCGACATTAAAAGGCAAGGCGAATCGATCACCGTCACCGCTGGCATGCTCGGTCTTGGACCGCAAAGAGCGTTCATCTTCGCGTACCAGACCAGCGTGGAAGGCTGTTACGCCTTCCACGTTCCTCCTCCTGCACGCCGAGCCCCGCGTGTATCCGTGCGGCAACTCCCCGATGAGACATGCACAGCCAGCACGGTCACGAACCCTCCGAGCGCGCTCACTCGGTGACGCGCCGCGGCTTGGTGCCTATCTGGTGATGGGAGGGCCGACTGTACGCCTCGCCGGTGGCCAGGACCCGGCCCACGTCGTGGCGGGCGGCAGGGCGGCGATTCTTGGAACCCGGCGGTCGGCCGGGCCCGGGATGCGACGGTTTCGGTGCACCGGCCGGGCTACCGGTCTTCGTGCACAGGTTTCTGAACCCCCTGCGGACTCGGGCGGGCGTCAGCTTGTTCGGCTCGGCCGGCTTCTCCCAGGGCCGCCGGAGGTCAGTGGCCAACGGCCGGGCGAGCCGGAGCTGGGCATAGACGGCGATCACCAGCCACGTCCACCGATCAGCTGCTTCCGAGCTGCGAAGCCGGGGCTTGGTCCACCCGAGCGTCTGCTTGAACAGACGGAATGTGTGCTCGAGGTCGAAACGTCGGAGGAAGGACTGCCAGCAGCGGTCCACGTCGTCCGGAGTGGCAGCGGTGCCTGACCACCACAGCCAGACCGGCTTGTTCACCCCGCCGCTGGGCAGGTTCTCGACGCTCAGGCGGATCACGGTGCCCTCGATAATGGGCAGCGGTCCATGGTGGTCGGTCCACGCTGCCCGCCGAGTCAGCCGCGGGTGCAACCGGTCCCACGCCTGTGCGGTCGCCTTCCCATAGAGGCGGGTGTCCGTGACGGTCACGACCTGCTCGCTGCCCCAGGTGGCGGGGTCACCGAAGACGAACTCGCCACCGTGCTTGGGCGGTCGCCCGCCCCTGGGGTCGTAAACCCGCGGCGGTGTCGGCCGACGCATGACGCGGTCGGACCGCAAGCGGCCGAGGATCTCGACGGGCAGGCCGTTCAGCAGGTGGGCGATGCGAGGTGCGTCGTATCCGGCGTCCAAACGACCAGGACCTCGGGATCGCCCGGTTTCCACTGCCCGACGGCGACGAGCTGCTCGACGACCTCGCGGATCTGGACTGTGGTCACCGCGGCGACGTCGGCGCCGGGTTCCAGGCGGACCGCGTCCAGCACCGCCGTCCAGGGCGTTCGGCCGGTCTCCAGCGCGGCCACGACCGAGTACGGCCAGCCCGGGACCATCTGGTGCTTGCCCTCGCCCCGGCCGAAGGTGTGGCAGAAGGAACGGTCAGGGCAGGTGTTGGCGTCCGGCCGCGGCCATGGCGAGACGTCCGCGGCCAGCACGATCCGACCGTCCGCCGCCCTCGGCAACGGCGTCCCGGCAAGCGCACGACGCAGCCGGACAACGTCGATCCGTCCATGGTTGAGGCCACCGTAGAGGGCCCCGTGCCCCCGGCGGTGTTCCGGCGCGAGTGCAAGATCGACCAGGGTCCTCACCGGCCCGTCAGTGCACAACAGCGCGTCGCACACCTCGAACAGGGCATCGCCTCGTGCGGTCAGAGACGCGTACAACTCCGTCCGGAAGCTTGACACTTCTGCGAACGCATCCCGCAGGACGTCCTGATGCCCCAAACTCACGACCACGGCCTTCGTACTGTTCCTCTGCCTCTGTGACGGAGCACAGGATCAGACGAAGGCCGCCTTCACGTCCGCTGAACTGCGAAAACGCCGATCAAGTTCGAGTCGCGTTCGACGCCAGACCTTAAATGACAAGCTGAGTGCCGACGGCCGCTGTCGCCCGCTGTCCCTGATGGTCACCGGTGGACAGCGGGCCGACTGCACCCAGTTCCAGCCGGT
>NZ_RIBZ01000225.1:0-5588 GCF_003721215.1 Streptomyces botrytidirepellens | reverse complement strand
CGTACCGCCCGCGCCGTCCCCGCCGGGGATGCGCAGGCCCCCGAGGACCACCCCGCCGCTCTCGTCCACCAGCAGGTCACGCGGGCGGGCGGCCCCGTCGAGCACGGTGCGCGCCGCCGCGACCGCGTCCGTCGGCACGCCGAGCGCATGGGCGAGGGCGACCGTGGCCGCCCCGCCCACGGGCACGACCGACAGCGCCGCGTCCGCCAGCTCGCGCTGCCGGTGGAGGAGCTCCACGACCCGCAGCAGGGCCCGGTCGTCGCCCACCACGACCGGCCGTCGGCCGCCGCGCCGGGCCAGCGCCCGCTCGACTTCCTCCGGGCCGTCCGGCAGGCAGATTTTCGTTTGCGCGCCCGCACACAGCACATCCTTCGCGATGCGCACCGACTCACCGTCCGTTCGCCGGGCGTTGGGGTCGATGACCATGAGCAGGCGGCGCCCCCGGACGGTGTCCGGCGGAGAGTGCCAGGGATCTGGAGCCGACACCTCGGTCCTTCCTCAGGTAATCTCTCGGTGCAAGAGCCCCTGTCGCTGTTGCGCCAGGGGCTTCGTCTATCCGGGGCACCGGTTCGACGGCTCTTGTGGTGACGCACGCCACCACGCACGTTGGACATGCCCCGCCCGGAAGGGGTGTACGCCTGTGCCCGCACTTGTGCTGCTCGGTGCTCAGTGGGGTGACGAGGGCAAGGGAAAGGCCACCGACCTGCTCGGTGGCTCGGTTGACTACGTGGTCCGTTACCAGGGCGGCAACAACGCGGGCCACACGGTGGTGGTCGGTGACCAGAAGTACGCCCTGCACCTGCTCCCGTCCGGCATCCTCTCGCCCGGATGTACCCCCGTCATCGGGAACGGCGTCGTCGTCGACCCCGCGGTCCTGCTCTCCGAGCTGAGCGGGCTGAACGAGCGCGGCGTCGACACGTCCAAGCTGCTGATCAGCGGTAACGCCCACCTGATCACGCCGTATCACACCACGATCGACAAGGTGACGGAACGCTTCCTCGGGAAGCGGAAGATCGGCACCACCGGCCGTGGCATCGGCCCGTCCTACGCCGACAAGATCAACCGCGTCGGCATCCGGGTCCAGGACATCTTCGACGAGTCCATCCTGCGGCAGAAGGTCGAGGCCGCGCTCGACTTCAAGAACCAGGTGCTCGCCAAGCTCTACAACCGCCGCGCCATCGCCGTGGACCAGGTGGTCGAGGAGCTGCTCGGCTACGCGGACCAGCTCCGCGGCTACGTCACCGACACCACCCTGATCCTCAACAACGCCGTCGACCAGGGCCAGGTCGTGCTCTTCGAGGGCGGCCAGGGCACGCTGCTCGACGTCGACCACGGCACGTACCCCTTCGTCACCTCCTCCAACCCGACCGCGGGCGGTGCCTGCACCGGTACGGGCGTCGGGCCGACGAAGATCAGCCGGGTGATCGGGATCCTGAAGGCGTACACCACGCGCGTCGGCGCGGGCCCCTTCCCGACCGAGCTGCTGGACGAGGACGGCGAGAAGCTGCGCACCATCGGCGGCGAGCGCGGCGTGACCACCGGCCGCGACCGGCGCTGCGGCTGGTTCGACGCGGTGATCGCGCGCTACGCGACCCGGGTCAACGGGCTCACCGACTTCTTCCTCACCAAGCTCGACGTGCTCACCGGCTGGGAGCGGATCCCGGTGTGCGTGGCGTACGAGATCGACGGGAAGCGCGTCGAGGAACTGCCGTACAGCCAGACCGACTTCCACCACGCCAAGCCGATCTACGAGACGCTGCCGGGCTGGTCGGAGGACATCACCCAGGCCAAGACCTTCGACGACCTGCCGAAGAACGCGCAGCGGTACGTGCAGGCGCTGGAGGAGATGTCCGGCGCGCCCATCTCGGCGATCGGCGTCGGCCCGGGCCGCGACGAGACGATCCAGATCAACTCGTTCCTCTGAGGCCCCGGCCCCCGGCCGACTCCATACGGCCCACTGCGTACGGCCCGCACGAACGGCGTCACCGCGCCGCGTGCGGGCCGTCGTGCGCGTCAGGCGCGTCAGCCCACGGGCGGGCCGAAGACCCCCGCGGGCACGGGCGGTTGCTGCTGCTGCCGCTGCGCCGCCCGGCGCCGCTCCTGCATCCCGGTCAGCTTCACCACCACGGTGATCGCCAGCACCGAGGCCAGCAGCGAGATGCCGTCGTCAGCGATATGACCGGCGACCCCGATCCGCTCGTCCAGGCTCCTGCTGCCTTCGACGGCCACTTCCAGGAGCCCGGCGGACGGGGCGGAGAAGCACATCAGCACGAACGCCGTCCACCACCAGTGCAGCGCCGCGCGGGGCACCCGTCCGGGGCCCGGACGAGCGCTGGCGGTCCAGATGTCGTTCGCGATCTGCTTGGGGATCCACAGCAGGGCGATCGGGATGAACCACGCCCCGACGGCGTAGCCGCTGCCGAACCGCAACCGGCCGGGGGACAGGGCCGTGGCGTTGACGTACGTACGCCGGAACCACACCAGCCACAGGATGACCAGCACCACCACGCACATGCCCAGGGCGCCGTCCAGCGAGGCGACCGCCTCCGCCCTGCGGTCGACCGCGGCGGCGCTCCCCTCGTCTTCGGCCAGGTCGCGGAGCGCGCCGAACTGCGACATCCGCAGATACAGATCGCTGATCGTCAACAGCATCCACACGACGAACACGGCCACCAGGGAGTTCCCCAGCGCGCGCACCGAGCGCACCTTCCGCCCCTGGTCCGGCGGGCCCGCCGGGGTCTGGTACCCGCCGCCCTGCTGCGGCGGCCAGGCCCCACCCACCGGGTACCCGTACGCCGCGGGGGCGCTCGGCGCGCCGTACGCCGACGGGGGGTGGGGCGTCGAGGGCCCGGAGACCGCGGCGCCCGGGCCCGCGCTCGGGTTCGCGTAGGCGCTCTGCGGCGGGGTGGGTGCCAGGGCCGTCGCCTGCTGATGCGGGTTCTCGGCCTCCAGCAGCTGGAGCGCGTCCCGGCCGAGCCGGGCCAGCAGCCCGCCCGGCAGCCAGGGCTCGGCGGGGTCGGGCGCGGCCGCCTCGGTGTACGCGATCAGGTCCGGCACGGACGGACGCTGCGCCGGGTCCTTGCTCAGACAGGCGGTGACCAGGCCCAGCAGCCCCTCGGGCAGCCCCTCCAGATCGGGCTCCTCCTGGGCTATTCGGTACATCAGCGCGTGGATGCCGCTGTNCCTGGGCTATTCGGTACATCAGCGCGTGGATGCCGCTGTCCACCCGGCCGAACGGCTGCCGCCCGGTGGCCGCGAACGCGAGCACCGACCCCAGGCAGAACACATCGCTCGCCGTGGTCACCGTCTCGCCGCGCACCTGCTCCGGCGACATGAACCCCGGCGAGCCGACGACCGCACCCGTCACGGTCAGATTGCTGTTGCCGCCGCCCACCGCGTCCAGGGCGCGGGCGATGCCGAAGTCGATGACCCGCGGGCCGTCGATCGTGATCAGGATGTTGGACGGCTTGAAGTCGCGGTGGATCAGCCCCGCGCCGTGGATGTCGCGCAGCGCCAGCGACAGACCGTGCGCCAGCACCCGCACCGACTGCTCGGGCAGCGCCCCGAAGTCCTCGGCCACCACCTCGTGCAGGGACGGTCCCCCGATGTACCCCGTGGCCACCCAGGGCACGGCGGCCTCGGTGTCGGCGTCGAGCACGGGCGCGGTCCACTGGCCGCCCACCCGTCTCGCCGCCTCCACCTCACGCTTGAAGCGGCCCCGGAAATCCGGTTGCCGGGCGAGTTCGGCCTGCACCAGCTTCACGGCGACGGTGCGGCCACGGGAAGAACGGGCGAGGTACACCTTGCCCATTCCGCCCTCGCCGAGCCTGCCGAGCAGTTGGTACTCGCCGATCCACCGCGGGTCCTGGGCCCCGAGGTTTTCCATCGCGGTGTGGCTCCTGTCCATGTGCCGATGGTCCCCGTACGCCGATCGGCCGATCAGTTGAGACGGGTGAAGGTCTGGGTCATGGTCTCATCGCTGAAGCTGTCCGGGTCTTCATACACGACCCGGAGCTCGTCCTTTCCAGACGCGGTGAAAGTGAGCGAGGTTCCCGCCTCGCACAGATCCTCCGGTGTGGCCTTCGTGACCTTGACGGGGCTCAGCACGAGGCTCTTCCCGACCGAGGCCGGCGTCCGCTTGCCCTCGCAGTGGTACTTCTTGCTGTCGCCGATCTCCTCGGCCACCGCGGTGCCGACCGCGCCTCGTGAGATGACGATCCGGGGCGTATCGGGGACGCGGCGGGCGTCTCCACGTCGAGCAGCTGCACCGCGTGGCGGCCGAGTTGGGCGACGAGGCCGCCCGGCAGCCAGGGTTCGGCGTCCGCGCCCGCATCGTCCTCCGGACCGGCGGTGCGGTCCAGCAGCCGGTCCAGGGCGGGGCGTTCCTCCGGGGCCTTCCGCAGGCAGTCGGTGACCAGATCGCGCAGGCCGTCCGGCAGCCCGGTCAGGTCGGGCTCCTCCTGGGCGATGCGGTACATCACCGCGTGCACACCGCTGTCGGCGGTGCCGAAGGGCTGGCGGCCGGTGGCGGCGAAGGCGAGCACCGAGCCGAGGCGGAAGACGTCGCCGGCGGGGGTGACGCGTTCGCCGCGGGGTGAGGCCGTTGCCGAGGATGCGCACGGTCCGTTCGGGCAGGGGACCGGACTCGGCGACGATGGCGTGCAGCGAGGGTCCGGCGAGCCGGTACTCGCCGATCCAGCGCGGGTCTTCCGCCCCCAGGTCTTCCATGCCGACGAACGTCCCCTTCCCTGATCCCCCTGATCAGCCCCCTGGAGAGAATAGAGGCGGCCGAGAGCGAAGTGGACGACGCGGACCATCGGTTATCGGTTCCGTATCCGCGCCGTATCCCCGGCGGGCGCCGTGGGCACGTTAACCCTCGCGAGGGGCGGGTTTAACCGCGTTGTCCCTAACGTCCACAGGGCGTTCCGGAAACACCGGACGTCCTGTTCGGGAAAGGGAATCCGATGAAGTCCACGGAGTCGTGGGGCGCGCTCGGCCTGCATCTGGCCCTCGACCTGGTCGCGGTGGGCGTGCTCACCTTCGCCGTCTATTACCCGCGACATCGGCGGCGCGATCTCATACCGGCCTATCTCGCCCTGAACGTCGCCCTGTTCGCGGTGGTCGCGGCACTCGCCCGGGTCGGCGGCAACGGCGGAATGGCGCTCGGCTTCGGCCTGTTCGGCGTGCTGTCCATGATCAGGCTGCGGTCCGACTCCATTCAGCACGAGGAGGTCGCGTACTACTTCACGACGCTGGTCCTCGGCCTGCTCAGCGGATTGCCGCACCTGGGCGCCGGACCCGCCGCCGCGCTGTGCGGACTGCTGCTGCTCGTCCTGTACGTCGCCGACCACCCACGGCTGCTGGCGGGCGCGCGGCGCAGCGTCGTCACCCTCGACACCGTGCACCGTGACCCCGCCGCGCTCCGCGCCGACCTCGCCGCCCGGCTCGGGGAGCCGCTGGACTGGCGGGTCGTCGAGGTCGACTACGTCCGCGATCTGACGGTCGTCGACGTGCGGTACCGCGAGCCCGCGCCCGGCCGCCCGGCCGCGCCGGTGCGCGGGTCCCTGCCCGTGCCCGCCGAGCGGCCC
>NZ_RIBZ01000221.1:0-17089 GCF_003721215.1 Streptomyces botrytidirepellens | reverse complement strand
GTCGGCCGCCGGGCGGTCCGGCCGCGGGTCGGGCGCCCCGACGGGACCGGCCAGCGCGCCGAGACCGGCGGTCGGGCGGGGCGCGCCGCCCCCGCCGGAGACCACCACCCCGGAGACCACGCCGGGGGCGTTACCGGGGCCGTTGTCGGCGGTGTCGGCGGCATCGGTGGCGTCGCCGAGGCCCTGCGGATCGCAGCCCAGGTGCGGCAGCTCGCGGACCGGCACGGCCGGTGCCCACTGCTCGTACAGGTCCTTCAGCGCGGCCTGCTGCTGCCCGGACAGCGCCCCGAGCCAGGGGTCGGGGGTGCCGGTGGGCAGCAGCCGGTTGGCGACGACCGACTCCACCCGGCAGCCGTGGAGGGCGAGCCCGGCGCGGGCGGTGCGCAGCGCGCGGTCGGCGAGCGGCCCGGGCTCCACCACCACCCGTACGGTCGTGGCCTCCGACTCCAGGACGCCCTGGACGGCGGCCAGCTCGTGCTCCCAGCGCTCGGCCAGCTCGTACAGCTTCTGCGCGGGCATCGGCATCCCGGCCAGCTGCGCCAGCATCGGCCGCAGCGCGCGGGCCGCCTGCCGCTCGGCGGGCAGCAGCCGCCGCAGGTAGCGGCGCAGCTGTTCGGGCAGGGCGAGCAGGGCGACGGTCTCCGGCGCGGGCGGCAGGTCGACCACGAGGACGTCCCAGCCGGTGCCGGGCGGGGCGGTCTGCGCGGCGCGCAGCGCGCGCAGCAGCGCGACCGACTCCACACCGGGGAGCGCGGTCAGCTCCTCGCCGTCCAGCGGGGTCGAGCCCAGCATGTCGAGCATGCCGCGGCCGCGGTCCTGGAGGACGGTCAGCTCGTCGCGGAACCACTCCTCGGTCACGACCCGCGCGGCCCACAGCCCGGGGGTCAGCGCGACGGGTACGGACCACGGCAGCCGGTCGGCGCTGCGCCCGGGCGCGCCGCGCAGCGGGCCGATGCCGAGCAGTGCCTCGGGCGTGCCGTCCCGGTCCGCGGTGAGCAGCAGGGTGCGCTGTCCCTCGCGGGCGGCGGCGAGGGCGGTCGCGGCGGCCACGGTGGTGCGGCCCGCGCCGCCCGTACCGGTGACGAGGACCGTACGCATGAAGAGAGCCTCCGGCAGGGTGGTACGTAGGTGTGCGGTGCGGCTCCCGGTGGCCGCCCCCGCCGGAGCGTACCCCGCCACCGGCCCGCGCCCGGCCCGATGGCGGGCGCGCGCCGATGGAAGGCTAGGCCGCCTCGACGCGCTTCTTCAGGCCCGCGAGCGCCCGGTCGATGATGACCTTCTCGGCCTTGCGCTTGATCATGCCGAGCATGGGGATCTTGACGTCGACGGTGAGCTGGTACGTCACCTCGGTGCTCTTGCCGCCGTCCAGCGGGGCCAGCCGGTAGGAGCCGTCGAGGGTGCGCAGCATCTGGGACTTGAGCAGGGACCAGCTGACCTGGTCGCCGCTCCAGGTGTACTGGAGCGTGTAGTCGTCCTTGATGGCCCCGGCGTCGAGCACCATCCGCACCTGCTCGCCGCGCCCCTGCCCGTCCTTGGTGAGGATGTCGGCCTCCTTCACCTCACCGGACCACTCCGGGTAACGGTCGAAGTCGGCGATCACCTCCATCACGTCGGCCGGGGCCGCCTCGATCGTGATGCTCGAGCTGGTGTGTTCCGCCATCGCCGTGGCTCCTCCGTACCGGTCCGCCGCATGGGGTGTCTGCCGGTGAAGGCTATCGCGGGTGGGTCACCACTCCAGGGTCCAGGGGGTCCCGGAGGAGGCGAAGTGTCCGACGTTGACGCATTCGGTGGCGCCGATCCGCATGCGGCGGGCGAGCGGCTGATGGACATGGCCGAACAGCGAATAGCGGGGCCGGAGGGTGTGGATCGCGTCCAGCAGCGCCTCGCTGCCGCGCTCGAAGCGGCGGGCGACGGTGTCGTAGCAGAGGTCCGGCACCTCGGGCGGGATGTGGGTGCACAGCACGTCCACCTCGCCGCGGCCGCCGAGTGCCGCGATCTTCTCGGCGTACGCCTCGTCGTCGATCTCGTACGGGGTGCGCATCGGGGTGCGCAAGCCCCCGCCGACGAAGCCGAAGACGAGACCGCCGATCTCGACCCGCTCGCCGTCGAGGATCGTGGTGCCGGATTCGGCGTATTCCGGCCAGAGCGCCGGTATGTCGACATTGCCGTAGGTGGCGTACGTCGGGGCGGGAAAGGCGGCGAACAGTTCGGCGTATTGCCTGCGTACGGCTGACTCGATGGCCGCGTGGCGGTCCATCCCGTCCCACAGCCGGTTGCCCAGCTCGCGGGCCTCCTCGAAGCGGCGGGCGGTGCGGAGTTCGACCAGGCGGTCGGCGTTCTCGACGCCGAAGAGGTCGGGGAAGATGCCGCGGGAGTGGTCTGCGTAGTCCAGGAAGAGGACGAGGTCGCCGAGGCAGATCAGGGCGTCCGCCCCGTCACCCGCCTTCCCCAGATCCTGACTGTTCCCGTGCACGTCACTCACCACGTGGACTCGCATGCGTGTCACCCTAAGACCTGTGACCATCCGTCCGTAAGGTGTTCCGTTCGCACAGTGACCCGCGTCCACCTGCGGTTCCTTCCGGGCCCCGAGGGCGGTCCACTAGTCTGCGGGCAGCATGGAGGCGGTGTGTGACGCATAAAACATCTGTACGGAAACCCCTATCCCGCAGCCATACCGATGGGTAACGTCCGGGCAGTCCAGCACCCCCATTGCCCTGTAGCGGCGCCGGCGCCCACGAGGAGCAGCAGTCTTGCGCGAGTTCAGCCTTCCGGCCCTTTACGAGGTTCCGGCCGACGGCAATCTGACGGACCTCATCCAACGCAACGCGGCGCAGCACCCGGATGTCGCGGTGGTCGGCCGCAAGGTCGCCGGCCGGTGGGAGGACGTCACCGCGGCGGACTTCCTGGCCGAGGTGCGCGCCGCCGCCAAGGGCCTGATCGCGGCCGGGGTGTCGGCGGGCGACCGGGTCGGCCTGATGTCGCGAACCCGCTACGAGTGGACGCTGCTGGACTTCGCCATCTGGAGCGCGGGCGCCATCACCGTGCCGGTGTACGAGACGAGTTCGCCGGAGCAGGTGCAGTGGATCCTCAGCGACTCGGGCGCGGTCGCGGTCCTCGTCGAGACCGGCGTGCACGAGGCGGCAGTGGAATCCGTGCGGGACACCCTGCCCGCGCTGAAGCACGTCTGGCAGATCGAGGACGACGCGATCGGGACGCTGCGGACGCTGGGTTCGGACGTCAAGGACGAGACGGTGGACGAGCGCTCCTCGCTCGCCAATGCGGACTCCCCCGCCACCATCGTCTACACCTCGGGCACCACCGGCCGCCCCAAGGGCTGTGTCCTGTCGCACCGCAGCTTCTTCGCCGAATGCGGCAACGCGGTGGCGCGGCTCAAACCCATCTTCTCCACCGGTGACTCCTCCGTGCTGCTGTTCCTCCCGGAGGCGCACGTCTTCGGGCGATTGGTGGAGATTTGCGCGGTCCTGGCGCCGATCAAACTCGGCCACGTTTCGGACATCAAGACGCTCACGGATGAACTCGCCGCCTTCCGGCCGACCTTGGTGCTGGGCGTGCCGCGCGTCTTCGAGAAGGTCTACAACTCGGCGCGGGCCAAGGCCCAGGCCGAGGGCAAGGGAAAGATCTTCGACAAGGCCGTCGACGCCGCCATCGCCTACAGCAAGGCGCTGGACACCGAGTCCGGGCCGTCCTTCGGACTCCGGCTCAAGCACCGCGTCTTCGACCGGCTGGTCTTCAGCAAGCTGCGCGCCGCCCTCGGCGGCCGCGCCACCCACGCCATCTCCGGCGGCGCCCCGCTGGGCGAGCGGCTCGGCCACTTCTACCGGGGCATCGGCTTCACGGTGCTGGAGGGGTACGGCCTGACCGAGTCCTGCGCGGCCACCACGTTCAACCCGTGGGACCGGCAGAAGATCGGCTCGGTCGGCCAGCCGATGCCGGGCACGGTGGTCCGTATCGCCGACGACGGCGAGGTGATGCTGCACGGGGACCACCTGTTCACGGAGTACTGGAACAACGAGGCGGCGACGGCGGAGGCGCTGGCCGACGGCTGGTTCCACACCGGGGACGTCGGCACCCTCGACGAGGACGGCTACCTCACCATCACCGGCCGCAAGAAGGAGATCATCATCACCGCGGGCGGCAAGAACGTCGCCCCCGCGGTGATCGAGGACCGCATCCGGGCGCACGCCCTGGTCGCCGAGTGCATGGTCGTCGGCGACGGCCGCCCGTTCGTGGGCGCGCTGATCACCCTGGACGAGGAGTTCCTGCCCCGCTGGGCCGCCGAACACGGCAAACCGGACGGTGCGACGGCAGCCGACCTGCGCGAGGACGCCGATCTGCTGGCCGAACTCCAGACGGCCGTGGACGACGGCAACGCGGCGGTCTCGAAGGCGGAGTCGGTGCGGAAGTTCCGGGTGCTGACGCAGCAGTTCACCGAGGACTCGGGGCACGTGACGCCGTCGCTGAAGCTCAAGCGGAACGTGGTGGCGAAGGACTTCGCGACGGAGATCGAGGCGCTGTACGGGGGCTGAGCGCCGCGCTGCTTGTCTTGGACCGGGCCCGGGCTTCCCCGGGCCCGTTGTCGTTACAGCAGCGAACGCAGCCGGTCCGCCAGCAGGTCCCAGCGCCAGCGCTCCTCGACCCAGGCGCGGCCCCGCTCGCCCATCCGGCGGCGCAGCGCCTCGTCCTCCAGCAGGGCCACGATCCGCTCCGCGCTCTGCTCCGCGGAGCCGCCCGGCACCACCCACCCGGTCTCGCCCTCCAGCACCGCGTCCGGCGCGCCGCCGGAGTCCCCGGCGACCACCGGGAGCCCGGTCGCGGACGCCTCCAGGTAGACGATGCCCAGGCCCTCGACGTCCAGCCCGCCCCGCCGCGTACGGCACGGCATGGCGAACACGTCGCCCGCGCCGTAGTGGGCGGGCAGCTCCTCCCACGGCACCGGGCCGGTGAAGCGTACGGATTCGGCCACGCCCGTCGTCTCCGCGAGCCGCCGCAGATCCTTCTCGTACGGCCCGCCGCCCACGATCAGCAGCACCGCGGCCGGCACCCGCTTCAGGATGTGGGGCATCGCCTCGATCAGCGTGTCCTGCCCCTTGCGCGGCACCAGCCGCGATACGCACACCACGACCGGCCGCTCCGCGAGCCCCAGCCGGGCCCGGATCTCGTCCCCGCCCGAGCCGGGGTGGAACGTCTTCTCGTCCACGCCCGGCGGCAGTTGCACCATGCGGGCGGCGGCCTCGGGGGTGAGGGCCTCCGCGATGCGGGAGCGGGTGTACTCGCCGAGGTAGGTGATCGTGTCCGTACGCTCGCCGATCCGGCGCAGCAGCGCGCGGGAGGCAGGGAGCTGGGCCCAGGCCGCCTCGTGCCCGTGCGTGGTCGCCACCGCCCGCTCGGCCCCCGCCTTGCGCAGTGCCGGGGCCATCAGCCCCAGCGGGGCCGCGGCCCCGAACCACACCGAGCCGCATCCGTGCTCGCGCAGCAGTTCGGTGGCGCGGCGGGTGACGCGGGGCGTGGGCAGCAGCATCGTCGTACGGTCGCGGATGACGGGGAACGGCTGCTCGGCGTCGAACCGGGCGGTGGCCTGTTTGCCCTCCTCGCCGTGCTTCCAGGTGGAGGCGTAGACGACGAGGCGCTCCGGGTCGAGGCGGAGGGCGATGTTGTGCAGGAACGCCTGGATGCCGCCGGGGCGGGGCGGGAAGTCGTTCGTCACGAGCAGGGTCTTGTCCATCGTGGCCGACAGTACCGGGTGGGTGCGGCGCGGTGCCTTGTCCCCCACCCCGCCCCTACCCGACCCGGGGCTCCGCCCCGGACCCCGCTCCTCAAACGCCGGAGGGGCTGGAGTGTACGCCCGGCGGGGCTGAACTGGTTGTGGGCAATCGTTCCGCGGAGGGGGCACCTCCCAGCGGTAGCTGGGGGAGGAACGGGTGGGCACACCCCGGCCACCGGCCCGCACCCGGCGACGAAACCCCAGGCGCCACCCGGCGGAGCCGCACCAGCCCCGGGGGCCGGCCCCGGTACGGGGTCCGGGGCGGAGCCCCGGTTTCGGGGAGGGGCGGGGTGGGGGCTAGCCCAGGACGCCCGCCACGTACTTGCGCCACTCCGCCGTGAAGTCCGTCAGGCTGACGTCCAGCACATCGCGCAGGCCCGCCTCCACCGCGCCCTCGCGCCGCGGAGCCGCGCCCACCGCTCGGTACAGGGCGACCAACTTCCCCGTGCCCCAGCGGTCGGCGATCATGCGGCAGGCCAGCCAGCCCTGTTCGTACGCCTCGGAGAGCCGGTCGGGGCGGCTGCCGAAGCGGAAGGCCTCGTCGGGCGGGAGGGCCTTCGGGAGACGGCCGGAAGCGACCGACTCGGAAAGTTCGGGGGCGACTTGGCGCGGGGTGCGCCCGGGGGTGCGGTAGCCGGTCCAGTCGGCGAAGCCCTCGGAGAGCCACAGCGGGGTGGCGGCGGTGGTGGCGGCACGGGTGGCGACGTGGGCCGTCTCATGGGTGACCACGACCTGGCGGCCGAAGTCACCGAGCGCCCGGTACGCATCGGGGTTGACGATCACGCGGTCGGCCGGTGAGGAGTCGCTCGCGCCGCCGACCTCGCCCGTGGTGACGGCCGCGATGCCCCGGTAGCCGCTCGCCGAGGCGCCCAGCAGGGCGGCCATCCGGTCCAGCGAGGCGGGCACCTCGACGACGACGCGCCCGGCCCAGGAGCCGGGCCAGACCCGGTCGAGGGCGGGCACGGCCCGGTCGGCGGTGGCGGCGACACCGCGCAGCAGCCTTCGGTTCTGGCCGACGCCGAGGACGAGGCTGTGCTTGCCGCGGACGACGTCGACCCGGCCCTGGTCCCACAGCTGGTCGACGCCGCGTTTGCCGTCGACCCGGCCGTCGTCGTCGGCGACGAACCACCGGCCGTCGCGCTGCGCGAGCGTCAGGTACTGCGGGGCGACGACGGGGGCGGTGTCGTATCCGGCGAGCCGGTAGCGGAGTTCGACCTGCGCGGCGAGGCGGCGGCCGCTGCCGACGGCGGGCCGGAAGCCGCCGGTGTGCACCAGCCGGTACGTCCAGGAGCGCAGCGGTACGGCGGACAGGCGGCGGAACACCTGCCGCTGCTCGGCCCGGTAACGGGCCGAGCCGCGGTCGACGGTGGCGAGGAAGGCGCCCGCGTCCCTGCCGCGTACCGCCGCGGCCCGCTGGTCGAGCATGCGCTGTACGGCGCGCCCGTCGCGCCCCGCGGGGTCGTCGGGCGGAACGGTCGTGCCGCACCCGGTGAGCGCGGCCAGCGGCAGCGCCCACACCACCGGCAGACAGAGTGCCGTCCGCCATCGCCCCGATCTCCACCGACCCGTCACGCCATAGATCGTACGAGCCGCCGCCGTGCTTCAGCAGATTCTTGCGAGGAACCCCAGGGCTTCGGTCCTGGGAGGAACTGCATCCTCGTGGTCGCGGCGCGGAGCGCTGCGATACCGCTGTGCGTGCTCGGTCGCGAAGCGGCCGGGTGTCGTGTGCGGCGGAGCCGGTGCCGCGTCCCCGCGGTAGCGGGTTCACTCGGTCGAGTGATGAGTGGTGAACATACGGCGGGCAGTCGTACGTCTGTGTAGTTTGCTGATCGTGAAGCTGGTGGTGCAGGTCAGGCTGTTGCCGACGCCCGTGCAGGCGGCGGCGCTGGAGGCGACCCTGCGCGCCTGCAACGAAGCGGCGACCTGGGCCAGCGGCGTGGCGTTCGAGAAGAATGTGACGAGTAATTTCGCGCTGCGCGAGCACACCTACCGTCAGATCAAGGCCCGCTGGGGGCTGGGGGCGCAGGCCGCCCAGCACGTCATCAAGAAGACCTGCGACGCCTACGCGACGCTGCAGGCAGGCCTGAAAGCCGGGAACCTGGGCAGGCCGGGCTCGAAGCGGTACCGAAGGGCGGTGGAGAAGCCGATCGCCTTCCGCCCGCAGGGCGCGCAGCCTTACGACGACCGGATGCTGTCCTGGCAGATCGACCAGCGCCGCATCTCGATCTGGACCACTGCCGGGCGGGTGAAGGACGTGGCATTCACCGCCGCGCCGGAACAACTGGCCACCCTGGCGCTCCACCGGAAGGGCGAGTCCGACCTCGTATGCCGGAACGGCATGTGGTTCCTCAACGCCACCTGCGAAGTGCCGCATCCGCGCCCGGGAGCGCACGCTCCGCACCAAACTACAGAAGAAGAACACCCCATCCGCCAAACGCCGCTTGAAGAAGCGGCAGCGCAAGGAGGCCCGGCGGGCCAGGGACATCAACCACAAGATCGCGAAACATGTGGTGGCCGAGGCAGAACGCACCGGTCGCGGGATCGCTCTGGAAGACCTGACGGGCATCCGTGAGCGGGTACGGCTTCGCAAGCCCCAACGGGCCACCCACTCCAGCTGGTCCTTCGCACAGCTGGGTCAGTTCATCGCGTACAGGGCCCGCAGGGCAGGGGTGCCGGTGGTGCACGTCGATCCGGCGTACGCCTCCCGCACCTGCGCCGAATGCGGCCACATCGACAAAGCGAACCGGATCTCCCAGGCCTGGTTCGTGTGCCGGAACTGCGGGTTCGTTGATCACGCAGACCGGAACAGCTCCCGCAACATCCGCGCGAGAGCGTGGGCATTGTGACGACGCGGGGCGCAGTCAACCGCCCCAGCCCCACTCCCCGAACCGGAGCCTGGGACAGGACGCAAACCCAGCACCACAGCCAGTGGCGCCCGTTGTGCAATCCCGGGACTTCAGTCCTAGGCCGTTGACACGCGGGTGATGGAAAAGATCGGCATCATGCCGACGGGGTCGTAGCGGACCGCCGCGCCGGGGTGGGGCGCGTGGATCACCCGGCCGCCCCCGGCGTACATGGCGACGTGCCCGGCGTCGGAGCGGTAGACGACCAGGTCGCCGGGGCGGGCCTGGGACAGCGGCACGGACTGCCCGGTGTGCGCCTGGGCCTGGGAGGTGCGCGGGATCGCCACCCCGGCCCGGCGGTAGGCCCATTGGGTCAGCCCGGAGCAGTCGAAGGCGGTGGGCCCGGCCTGCCCCCAGGCGTACGGCAGGCCGACCGCGGCCCGCGCCGCGCCGAACGCCGCGGCGGCGCGCGGCGAGGACGGCGGCAGAGCAGGTGTTGCGTAGGAGCCACCGGGGGTCGCGCCCGGCACGGCGTGCGCCCCGTGCCCGTCCCCGGCGCGCGAGGCGCGTGCGTACGCCTCCCACTCCCCCGGCCGCAGCGCGCCCAGCAGCCGTCGCGCGGTGGCCAGCTTGCGCTGCACCTCGCGCTTGTGGCGGGCGACCGCCAGGCGGCTGCGCTCCAGCTTCAGCAGCCGGTCCGCGGCCTCCGCGCGCTGCTGCCGCAGGGTGCGCTGGGCGCGGGCCAGGACCCGCAACTGACCGGCCTGGCGGCTGGTGATGCGGTCCAGCATGACGGCCCGGTCGAGGTAGTGGGCCGGGTCGGAGGAGAGGAGGAGGGCGAGGCCCGGGTCGAAGCCGCCGGTACGGTACTGCCCGCCCGCGATCGCGCCGAGCGCCACCCGCATCCGGTTGACCCGCTCCTGGGCGCGGGCCGCGCGGTCCCGGAGGCGGTCCGTCTCGCGGCGCAGCCGGTGGGCGCGGGTGCCGGCCGCGTTGTAGCGCTCGGTGGCCCGCTCCGCCTGCTCGTAGAGCCGGTCGATCCGGTCGGCGGCGGTGCGGTCCGCGGGGCGGTCCGCCGGGGTGTCGTGGGGTTCGGCCCCGGCCGGGGCGGCCAGCACGGCGCCCGTGGCGGCGGCCGCCGATGCGGCGGTCCAGACGACGGTGGCCCGGACGGGCCGGGGCTTCGAGACGCGGCGAGAGGACGCCATGGGAGCCGCACTCCCTTCCGCGGAGTCGGTGAGGAACTGCGCGCAGACAGTAGCGGCACCACCACCCGGGGTCCAAAGCCGATCGCGGGCACACAAACTGACGCCCCGCCGGAGACCGCAGGTCACCGACGGGGCGGGAGTCGTGGGGAGTTGTCCTGATTCGCCCGAACGGACGTCGTCGTCAGACCCGCACGCCGAACTGGAACGGCATGTTGTCCATCGACTCGAAGCGCACACCGGCACCGGGCTTGGGGGCGTGCAGCACCTGCCCGTTGCCCGCGTACAGGCCTATGTGGTGCAGGTCGCCGTAGAACAGCACCAGGTCGCCGGGCTTGAGCTCGCCGCGGCCGATCTGCGTACCGGCGTTGGCCTGGTCCTGGGAGATGCGCGGCAGCTGGACCCCGGCCTGCTGGTACGCCCAGCCGGTGAGGCCGGAGCAGTCGAAGGAGGACGGTCCGGTGGCGCCCCAGACGTACGGCGAGCCGATCTTGGTCTTGGCGGCGGCCAGCGCGGCGGCGGCACGCTGCGAGTCGGGCACCTCACTGCCCAGGTCGGCGCGGCTGCTGGCGCGGCTGGCGCGCTCCCGCTCCTCCTCCGCCATCTTCGCGCGCTCCTGCTCGGTGAGCGTGTTGAGGAGGTTGCGGGCCTTGGTGAGCTTGCCCTGGATCTGCTTCTTCTTCTCGCCCAGGGCCTTCCGGGTGTCCGCCAGGTCCTGGAGCTTGGTGGACGCCTCCTCGCGCTGCTGCTTGAGCGTGCGCTGCTTGTCGGCGATCTTCCGCAGGGCCTCGGCCTGCTTGCCGCTCACCTGGTCGAGGGTGGACGCCTTGTCGAGGTAGGTATCCGGGTCGGAGGAGAGGATCAGCTGTACGGAGGGGTCGATACCGCCGGTGCGGTACTGGGCGGTGGCCATCGAACCCAGTCCGTCGCGCAGCTTGTTCAGGTCCTGCTGGCCGCGCGCCACGTTGTCCTGGAGGTCGCCGACCTGGCTCTCCAGCTTCTCCTGCTTCTCCTTGGCGCCGTTGTACTTCTCGGTCGCCGCCTCCGCCTCTTCGTAGAGCTTGTCGACCTGCTCCTTGACGTCCTTCTTGTCCTGCTTCGGAGCGGCCTGGGCGGCCTGGGACGTGAGCGCGACGGCGGCTGCGGCGGTCGCCGTGAGTACGGATACCCGAGTGCGGCTCGGCTGCTTGGGTCGACGGTGGGACGCCACGAAGGCGAGCTCCTTCTTCCTCCGGCCGCCTACCAGGGGTTGAAACGCGCCCCCGGCTCCGCGGATACGCCGCGGACTCGGCGGTACCCCCGCTGTCACCCCGGATGGGTGATCAACCGAGCGAAGGTTCGAGCCGACATTAGTGACCCTGCCGTGATCCGTTCAAATCCCGACGACAAAAAAATCGGCCAGGGACGCATCTTTTACAAACATCGCACGGGCAGTGACGGCCAATTGACGCTGTGCTGATGGTTATCGGCCGTCAGGTGCGCGCAAGGCGCTTCAGCAACAGCGCCGATGCCACGGGGCGCGCTCCGGCGCGTGCGACCCCGTCCGCGACCTCGCGGTCGGTCGACACCACGACCACCGGACGGCCCGGCGGCTCGGCCCGTACCAGCTGCCGGATCAGCTCGTCCGCCGTCACCCCGGGCTTGCTGAACAGCACCCGGACGCCGCGCGGCGGCGCCAGCAGCACCGGAGCGGCCAGCTCCGCCCCGTCGAAGACACACGTCATCTCCGCGCCCGTCTGCGCCGCGAGCACCGCGAGCCCGCCCAGCAGCCGCAGCCGCTGCTTCTCCAACGGCATCGTCGGATAGCCGGTCTTGGTGACGTTGTAGCCGTCCACCACCAGATGTGCCTGCGGCAGGGCCAGCAACTGGTCCAGCAGCGCCGGATCCATCTCCGACAGCGCCCTGGTCGCTATGTCCTTCGGCGTCATCTTGCCCGGCTCGACCGCGTCCACCGTGTCCCCCGGGTGCATCGACGCGGGCGGCAGCGCCAGTTCGCGGCGCAGCCCCTGGGCCGCGTCCAGCACCGTGTCCAGCAGCAGCCGCAGCCGCATGTCCTCCACGCTGCGGCCCTCGCGCACCGCCCGCCGGCTCGCCTCCAGCGCGGACTCCGCCTCCGCCAGCCGGGCCCGCAGCCGCCGCGCCTCACCGTCGGCGGCCGCCTGCCGCGTCGCGGCCTCCGACCGCACGGTCTCCAGCTCGCCCTCGACCTTGCGCAGCGCCGCCGCCCCGCGCTTCACATCGCTCTGCGCGCTGCGCAGCTTGCGCTGCACCGCGTCCGTCTCCTTGCGGGCCGCGTCCAGCTCGGCGCGGACCCGGTCGGATTCCTTGCGCGCCGCGGCCCGGGCGGCGGCCAGTTCGTCGCGCAGCCGCTGGAGCTCGCGCTCGGCCTCCTCGCCCGCCCGCTCGGCCGACGCCCGCTGGGCCTCCTCGCCCGCCGCCTCGACGAGCTTCACCCAGCCCGCGGGGCGCAGTACGTACGCCACCGCCGCGACGTCCACCGGATCCGCGGCCGCGGGCGGCGAACCGCCCTCGATGGCCTCGGTCAGCTCCGTCTGGGTCTCGCGCAGCCGCTGTCCGATCCGCTGCCGGAAGACGGGGTCGCTCTCCACCGCGGCGGCCATCGCGTTGCCCGCGAACTTCGCGCGCCGGTTCGGGGTGAAACGGGCGTACTGCCGCAGCTGGGGTGGCAGTTCGGTGACCGTCAGACCACCGAACGCATCCGCGACCAGCGCCACCACGCGCCGCCGCACCCCTTCCGGCAGGGGGCGGTCCAGCGCCTCGGTGACGCCCTCGGCGTCACCGGCCGCCTCGCGGCCGCCCGTCCGGTCCACCACCTTCTCCTCGCTCCGTGTCTCAGGCGCTCGTATTCGCACTCGGACGGTCCACCAGCTCGATCTGGTCGACCGCGTTGCACCAGCGACAACGCACTGACTCAATGGTCTCACTGACCACATCGCGCTCCTCGACCCGAGGCTCCCCCGCCAGGTCCAGGTGGATGAACTCGACGGCCTTCGTCGAACGGGTCACATCGAAACGGGTGAGGTTGCCGCACAGCGTGCAGCGCCAGCGGGTCTCGGCTGTCGGCGTGGGAACGGCCATGGTGTCGGGTCCTCGCTACTCGGCTCATCGGCGTCCTGTAACCCTACGGCCTGAGCCCCGGGCGTTGTCGGGCCCGTACCCCGCCCCCGGGCGGCGGCGAGGCGCTCTGTGCAGGTTGTGCCGGGTACGCGATGATCTGCCCATGATCGAGAAGTCGGCGGAGTCCGGCCGTCCCGTGATGACGTACACCCTCATCGTCACCTGCTGCCTGATCTTCGTCCTCGGACCGGCCTCCGGGCTCGACCCCCGCTACGGCTCCGGCGGAGACCTCCTCCAGGCCCAGACCTCGTACTTCGAGCGCTGGGGAGTCGTCCCCAGCGCCCTGTGGAGCGGCACCCCCGCCGAGCCGCTGACCCCGCTGACCGCGCTCTTCGTCCACGGCAACTGGCTGCATCTCCTCGGCAACATGCTGTTCCTCTACGTCTTCGGGGCGATGACCGAGGAGCGCATGGGGCGTATGCACTTCGCCCTCTTCTACCTCGTCACCGGCTATCTCGCGCTGCTCGGCTACGCCGCCGCCCACGCCTCCTCCCCGCAGACGCTGGTCGGCGCCTCCGGCGCCATTTCCGGCGTTCTCGGCGCCTTTTTATGGCTCTTTCCGCGCGCCCGGGTGACGAGCCTGTTCCCGTTCCTGTTCTTCCTCCCGCTGCGCTTCCCCGCCTGGGCCGTACTGATCTTCTGGGTCACCCTCCAGTGGCTCGCCGCCCGCCAGGCCGACGCCCGCCCCGGAGTGGCCTACCTCGCCCATCTCGTGGGCTTCACCCTGGGTTTTCTCTACGCGTGGGCCCGCTTCGGGCGGCCGGATAGAGTGGGCGGCGCAGCCAGGTCCAGCGAGGGAGAAAGCCAGCCGTGATCACTTCGATCGTGCTCATCAAGACCAGCGTGGACCGGATCCCGGAGATCGCCGAGAAGATCGCCGCGATCGAGGGCGTGAGCGAGGTCTACTCGGTCACCGGGGCGCACGATCTGATCGCCATGGTGCGGGTGGCCCAGCACGACGACCTCGCGGACATCATCCCGGGCCAGATCTCCAAGGTCCCCGGCGTGGCCTCCACCGAGACCCACATCGCGTTCCGCACCTACTCCCAGCACGACCTGGAAGCCGCGTTCGCCATCGGTCTCGACAGCTGACTAGCGGGCGGGGACGCAGCGGCCGTCCTCCGTGCGGTAGTCCCACTTCGCGCCGTCCCGGACCAGCTCCTTCACCGCCCGGACGAAGCGCTCCACATGCTCGTCCGGGGTGCCCGCGCCGAAGCTGACGCGGATCGCGTTCAGGGAGCGCTCCCCCGGGGCGGCCTCGGGCGCGCCGCACTCCCCCTGGTCGCCGGGCTCGCTGCCCAGCAGGGTCCGCACCAGCGGATGCGCGCAGAACAGCCCGTCCCGTACGCCGATGCCGTACTCCGCGGACAGCGCCGCCGCGAAGTGCGAGCTGTTCCAGCCCTCCACCACGAACGACAGCACCCCCACGCGCGGCGCGTCGTCGCCGAACAGCGACAGCAGCCGCACCTCGGGCACCTCCGCCAGCCCCTCCCGCACGGTCGCGATCAGCTGCCGCTCCCGCGCCACCAGGCCGTCGAACCCGGCCTCGGACAGCGCCCTGCACGCCGAGGCGATCGCGTACACGCCGATCACGTTCGGCGAACCGGCCTCGTGCCGCGCCGCGGTGGTGTGCCACTCGACGTCCACCCCGCCGTCGTCCCGCCGCGCGACCTTGCGGCTCGCGCCGCCGCCCGCCAGATACGGCCGCGCCTCGCGCAGCCAGTCGGCCCGGCCCGCCAGGACGCCCGCCCCGAACGGCGCGTACAGCTTGTGCCCCGAGAACGCCACCCAGTCCACGTCCGCCTCCGCGATGTCCACCGGGTGGTGCGGGGCCAGCTGCGCGGCGTCCAGCACGATACGGGCGCCCCGCGCGTGCGCCGCCGCGGCCAGCTCCCGCACCGGCCACAGCTCGCCCGTCACGTTCGACGCACCCGTCACGCACACCAGCGCCGGGCCTCCGTCCCGCCCCGCCAGCGCCTTCTCCAGCGTCTCCACGGCCTCCCGCGACGAGCGCGGCGCGCTCAGGTAGGTCACCCGGGTGTCCTCCCGCTGCTCCCACGGCAGCAGCGAGGCGTGGTGCTCGGTCTCGAACACGAACACCTCCGTGCCGGTGGGCAGCGCGGCGGCCAGCAGGTTGAGCGAGTCGGTGGTCGAGCGGGTGAAGACCACCTGGTCGTCCTCCCGGCACCCCAGAAACGCCGCCACGTCCTTGCGGCTCGTCTCGAAGAGGTCCGTCGACAGCTGCGACAGGTACCCCGCGCCGCGGTGGACGCTGCCGTAGTACGGGGCGTAGGCGGCGACGTCGTCCCACACCCGCCGCAGGGCGGGCGCGCTGGCCGCGTAGTCGAGGGCTGCGTAGGTCACCTCACCGCCGGTGACCAGGGGCACGGTGACGTCACTGCCGAGGACGGCGAGCGGGGCGGAGGTCTCGACAGCAGAAGGGCACACGGACATGGCGAATTCTCCCGATGGGGTTGCGAGCATGCGGAAACTCGCTCAACGCACGGTGCACGGTGGGCTCCGCGCGGAGCAGGGGGAAAACGGGGCGCTGCGGCCCTAGCGCATTCGCTGCGTCACGGAAGAACTCCCTCGACCACCAGGACCCCTAGTGCGAGGGGTCCGCGCTTGCCGCACGCCTCGCTGCGGGCGGCCTGGTCATCACCCGGGGCACCCCGCCACGGACGGAGGGTTGCCGGACAGCGGGCCGGGGCCGAAGTCGCTGTCGCTCGTGACCTGGGGGGATTATGCCACGCCGCTGCGCGGTGGCCACCGCGCGTCCGCATGCTGGACGATCCCCCACCCCGCCCCTTCCCGAAACCGGGGCTCCGCCCCGGACCTCGCTCCTCAAACGCCGGAGGGGCTGGGTTGTACGCCCGGAGGGGCTGGGGCGGGGCGCCCGCCGCTACGCGTTGCTCGCCCGGACCCAGCGTTCCAGGGACTCCCTCGCCGCGCCCGAGTCGATCGAGGCGGCGGCTCGGGTGACGCCCGCGGCGATGCGGGCCGGGAGCGGGGTGCCCACCGGCTCGGCGTCCCAGTCGAGGGTCGCCAGCGCGGCGGCCGAGTTCAGGAGGACCGCGTCGCGGACCGGGCCCGTCTCGCCCGCCAGCAGGCGGCGGGCCACGTCCGCGTTGTGGGAGGCGTCGGCGCCTCGCAGCGCCTCCACCGGGGCCAGGTCGAAGCCGATGTCGCGCGGGTCGAACGTCTCCCGGCGGACCGTGCCGTCCCGCACCACCCACACCTGGGAGGTCGCGGTGACGGTCAGCTCGTCCAGGCCGTCGTCGCCCCGGAAGACCAGCGCCGAGGAGCCGCGCTCGGCCAGCACCCCGGCCATGATCGGCGCCATTCGGGCGTCGGCGACGCCCGTGACCTGGCAGCGGACCCGGGCCGGGTTGGTGAGCGGGCCGAGGAAGTTGAACGGGGTGGCGATGCCCAGCTCGCGGCGGGCCGCCGCGACGTGCCGCAGCGACGGGTGGAACTTGACCGCGAAGCACATGGTGATGCCCGCTTCCTCGGCGATCTCGGCCACCCGCGCCGGGCTCAGATCCAGGTTGACGCCGAGCTTCTCCAGGACGTCGGAGGCGCCGCTCGCGGAGGACGAGGCGCGGTTGCCGTGCTTGACCACGCGCGCGCCCGCCCCGGCCGCCACGAGGGCGGACATCGTCGAGATGTTGACAGTCTTGGCGCGGTCGCCACCCGTGCCGACGATGTCGACGGTCGGCCCGGGCACCTCGATCGTCTTGGCGTGCCCGTACATCGCGCGGACGAGGCCGGACAGCTCGGCGACAGTCTCGCCCTTGGCCCGCAGCGCGACCGCGAACCCGGCGATCTGTGCGTCGGTGGCCTCGCCGCGCATGATGCGGTCCATGGCCCAGGCGGTGTCGTCGGCGCCGAGGTCCCGGCCGTCGAGGAGGGAGCTGAGCACGTCCGGCCAGGTGCGGGCCGTCGCGGTGCTGTCGCCTCCGGCTGGGGTCACAACGTCCATGGTCCGCTCCTGAGTGTCTCATGGCTCGATCAGCGCTCGATCAGGCCAAGCCTATCGGCGCGGAAGACGTTCATATCCACGACCAGGGCCCCGGCCCGGACGGTGAGGTCCGGGCCGGGGCCCTGGTCTGTGGCGTCAG
>NZ_RIBZ01000021.1:0-9381 GCF_003721215.1 Streptomyces botrytidirepellens | reverse complement strand
GCCACCTCGGCCAGGCTGGGCACCCGCGGACGGCCGCCGCCGCGCGCGAAGAGCCCGCCGAACCAGCCGCGCCGCGCGGGGGCGGCGGCCGGATACGGATCGCTGCCCAGCGCCCGCCAGTCGGCCCGCAGCGGCTCCTCCAGCAGGGGCCTGCGGGTGGCGTCCCACGCCTCCCGCGCCCGGTTGACCAGATCGCTCCAGCGCTCGCCCGCGCCCGCGCCGAAGGCGCCGTCCAGCGCCTGGAGCACCCCGGCGCGCGAGGCGTTGGGCAGCGCCACGTCCGTGCCGTCGGCGAAGAGGTGCCGCACCGCCGGGTCGACCTGGGTGAGCCGGACGGTCTGCTCCAGGGTCTCCTTGCCGGTCTTCACGAACAGGTCCCGGTAGACGGCGGGCAGCCGCAGCAGCCCCGGGCCCGTGTCGAAGCGGAAGCCGTCCCGCTCGAACAGCCCGACCCCGCCGCCATGGGTCCGCCCGCGCTCGTACACCACCACCCGGTGGCCCGCGACGGCCAGCCGGGCGGCGGCCGCCATGGCGCCCATCCCAGCGCCGATCACCGCAATCCGTGCCATGCCAGTGACTTTATCCGGCCCCACCGACAGCCCCGCGCTCGTCCCCAGGAGCACGCTGGGTCCGCGCGCGGGGGACTGAGTACCCGTACCTAGTCGGCGAGATGAGTAGGCGCGCGGATGGGCGGCCACCCCCGCAGACGGGAGAGTGGAACACACGGAAGGACGCGGACCGGACCGCCGACACGGGGCGGCGGAACGGCACGGCGGCCTTCCGGACGGGGGAGCCGCCGGGGAATACGCCCCGGGGGCTCTCACGGGGGAAAACGGGGGAAGTACGGGGGAAACGGGGGAAGTACGGGGGGAGGCGCTGTTCCGAGACGGGTCGATGGGGGTCGAACCGTTCCGGAACAGCGCCTTCTGTTTCGTGCGGGCGACCGTCCTGCGGCAACTGCCGCAGGACGTCGTCAGCCCGAAGCCGGAGCCTCCTTGACCAGGGCTCCGCCCACCCGCCCCTGCAACAGCCGGGACAGGGCGGCGTGGACGTCCTCCAGCGACCGCTCCGGCTGGTAGGACTGCCAGTCGAGCGCGGCCACCAGCACCATCCCGAACAGCGCCGAGGCGGTCAGCGGGATGTCGATGTCGTCGCTCAGCTCCCGCGCCGCCACCCCGGCCCGCAGCTCGGCCTCGATGACCGCTATGGCCTGCTGCCTGACCATCATCAGCGTCGACTGCCAGGCCCGGTTGGTGCGCCACAGCTCGGCCACGTACAGCTGGGTCAGCGCCGGATAGCGGGAGATGAAGTCCAGCCCGGCCCGGACCATGGCGTCCAGCGCGTCCACGTGGCTGCCGCCGCGCTCGGCGTTCTCGTCGGCGGCGTTCTGGAGCGAGGCGGTCAGCAGCTCGACGCCGTGCCGCAGCAACTCCTCGAAGAGCACGGTCTTCGACGCGAAGTTGTAGTACACCGTGCCCTTGGCCACCCCCGCCCGCTCGGCGATCTCGTCCACGGTGGTGGAGGAGAAGCCCTGTTCGGCGATGAGGGTGACCGCTGCTTCGAAGAGTTTCTGCCGGGTGCCCTGGCGGCGCGTGCTGCTGCTGTCCATGGCGCCGATTCTGCCCGCTGCCGGAGTGGTCCCGCTCACAGGGCGCCCCCAGGCATGGCGCCGACCGGTCCGGTGCTCACCGGTCCGGTGGCAACCGGTCCGGTGCTCACCGGTCCGGCGCTCATCGCTCCGCCGCTCACAGCGACAGCTGCGGGTGCAGCCGGTCGACCGACCACACCTGCCTGCGCCGCGCCGACCACGCGGTGAGCGCGAGCGCGGCCGCGCCGAAGCCGAGCAGCACCCCGCACGCGACCCACACGGGACCGAGCCCGCCGCCCGTGATGAGCCGCCGCAGCCCGTCCACCACGTAGCTCATCGGCAGGAAGGGATGGATGGCGTTGAAGAACCGTGGGCTGGTCTGCACCGGATAGGTGCCGCCCGCCGAGGTCAGCTGGAGCATCAGCAGCGCCAGGACGAGGATCCGCCCGGCCGGTCCGAAGCGGGCGTTCAGCCACTGCACGATCGCCGCGAAACAGGCGGCCACCAGCACCAGGAAGCCGACCGTGCCCGCGGCCCGCACCATCTGGAGCCCCACCGCCCAGTGCAGCACGGCCATCAGCGCCCCCGTCTGGAGCGCGCCGATCGCGGCGACCGGCAGCCATCCGGCGAGCGCGACGCGCCAGGAGGAGGCCCCGGCGGCGACCGCCCGGGCGTTGAGCGGCGGGATCAGCATGTAGGCCACCATCGCGCCGACCCACAGGGACAGCGGGATGAAGTACGGGGCGAAACCGGTGCCGTAGTTGGGTGCCTTGTGCAGCGCCTGGTTGACGAGCTGGACGGGGTCCGCCATCACCCCCGTACGGGCGTCCCGGTCGTGCTTGTCGTAGTCGGGGATCTTCGCGGCGCCGTCGTGCAGCCCGCCGGAGAGCGTGCCGGAGCCGTCGGCCAGCTTGACCAGGCCGCCCTTCAGGGAGGTCGACCCGGTGCGCAGCTTCCCGACGCCCTTGTCGAGGGTGGACGCCGCGCCGTGGGCGGTGGTCAGCCCGGTGTGCAGCTTGCCCGCGCCCTTGGCGACCTTGTGCGCCCCGGAGTTGAGGGCGTTGACCTTCTTGACCGCGGCGTCGAGGTCGGTGCCCAGGTGCGGGGCCTTTTCGGCGAGCAGGAGCGCCTTGTCGTGCAGATCGTTCAAGTCGTCCGCGAGGGTGTCGAGTTGCCCGGTGTTGTCCTTGACGAGCTTGTTGACGTCCTCGGCCACATCGGCGGCACGGTCGGCCGCCCGTACGGCCTTCTTCAGCGCCGGGCAGTCGGGGGCGGTGGCCACCGGACCCTCGCAGCGGGTCCGGTAGTCGGCGGCGAGGTCGTCGGACGCCGAGCGGGCGTCGGCGGCGGCGCTGGAGGCCGTGTCGGGGAGGTCGTCCAGGTCGTCGGACGCCCGCTGGGAGGCGTCCGCGACCAGCCGGGAGACGTCGCCGATCTCCTTGCCGTGCTTCTTGAGGAACGGACCGGCCTTGTCCGCTACGCCGTTCACCGTGTCGGACAGCGCCTGGGTGCCGTCGGCGACCCCGCCGGCGCCCGTGTCCAGCGTCCCGGCGCCCTTGTTGAGCTTGCCCAGCCCGGACTTCAGGCCGTGGCTGCCCTCCTTCGCCGTGCCCAGTCCCTTGGCGAGGTCCCCCGCGGCCGTCTTGGCCTTGCCGATGCCCCGGCCCAGCTCGTCGGCGCCCTTGGCGGCCTTCTCGGTGCGGCCGTGGATGTCCGAGAAGGAGACGAAGATGTTGTCGTAGAAGCCCCGGGACGCCTTGGTGGAGGCCGCTGCGCGCACCTCGGAGAAGACGCTGCGGGAGATCTGGCCGACGATGTAGTTGTTGGCGTCGTTGGTGCGCACCTTGAGGGCACCGGTCTCCGGGCTCGCGCCGGAGCTGGAGGCGATCCGCTTGCTGAAGTCCTCGGGCACGGTCAGCGACAGGTAGTACCTGCCGTTCTCGACTCCGTCACGCGCCTCGGCGGCGCTGGTGCGGTGCCAGTCGAAGCTCTTGCCGCTGCCGAGCAGCCGGTCGGTGAGGTCGTCGCCCGCGGTGAGGTGCTCGCCCTTCACGGTGGCGCCGCGGTCGGAGTTGACGAGCGCCACGGGGATCTTGTCGAGCTTGCCGTACGGATCCCAGAAGGACCACAGATAGAGCGCGCCGTACAGCAGGGGCAGCAGGAGCAGGGCGGCGAGTGCCGCCCGGGGCAGCTTCCCCCTGCCGAACCGCTTCAGCTCAAGCGCGGCCAGTTTCGGCGAGCGCATCCGCCGCCCCCTCCTCGTCGGTGTCCGTGTCGTCGTCCGTGTCCGTGGCTTCGTCGGTGTCGGTGTCGGTGTCTTCGTCGGTGTCCGTGACGGTCGAGACCACCACGGAGCCCTCCGGGGCCTGGCTGCACACCGCGAGGACCGTGGTGCCGCCCTCCGCGATCCCGCGCAGCAGCGCCCAGGCCCCCTGGCGCTCCGCGTCCGAGAGCTTCAGGTCGGTGTCGTCCACGGCCAGCAGCCGTGGCCGGGAGATCAGCGCGAGCGCCACCGACAGCCGCAGCGCCTCCAGCCGCTCCAGGTCCCGTACGGCCGTACGCGGACCCTTGGGCAGCGCCTCCAGGTCGAGCCCGGCCGCCGTGAGGGCCGCCTCGATCGCGGCCCGTGAGGCGGCGGCGCGCTCCCGGCGCGGCCGCAGCAGCCCGCGCGGCGAGTCCCCGAACCGGCGCTGGAGCAGGGCCCGCTCGCGCAGATGCTCGGCGACCGTCAGCGCCGGGTCGAGCTCGCTGACGCCGGGTACGTGGGCGAGCGCGCTGATCCGGCGTATCCGGCGCATCTCCTGGGGAACCCGGAACCCGCCGACGGCGGCCTCCCCTGCGGTGGGGCGCATCCGTCCGGTGAGCGTGAGCAGCAGACAGGTGCGCCCGGAGCCCGAAGGCCCCTCGACGGCGATCAGCGCGCCGGGGTCCGCGGTGACGCCGACATCGCGATACGCCCAGCCGTGTGAGCCCTTGACGCCGAGTCCGCCGGCCGTCACCGCCGCTCCGGCGCCCCGGTCCGGGGTGCCCGTCACGAGAACCACTCCCTGTGTGCGTCGGCTGTGTGAATCCTCAACTTTTTGAACTGACCGGTCAGTTCAATTCAGTATGGGGGATCACGGATCGGGCATCCGCACCGGGGCGGACCGAGAGGTCCCCCGGAGGCGACCCGGAGGAGAAAGGAGCAGGTCAGAGCCGATTGTCAGTGGTGTGCCCCACGATGGCCACATACGGCGGTCGCTCCGTCACACGACCCGGCCGCCACGCGACGACAGGAGGTTCGTCATGGCCAGTACCGCCGCAGAGCGCCGGCACCGTGCCGCCGCCCCTGCCCCTGCCCCTACCCCCGCCCCTTCGTCGACTGGCCCCGCGAGCGACGTCCACCCCGTGCTGCGCCGCTCCGCGGCCCCACCCGCCGCGCTGGACCTGCTCACCCAGGCCCACCAGGGGCTGGAGGAGGCCGCCGTGCTGGAGACCGCGAACGAGCGATTTGCCACCGCACATCTGGCGGCCCTGCGCACGGCCGCCGCCGTGCTCGCCGTGCGGGGCCGCCCCGAGACCACGGCCCGGCGGCGCGCCCGGATCCGCAGCACCTGGGAGGTGCTCCCGGAGGTCGCCCCCGAACTGACCGAGTGGAGCGCCCTGTTCGCCTCCGGCGCCGAGCGCCGGGCCCGCGCCGAGGCCGGGATACAGGGCGCGGCCAGCTGCCGTGACGCGGACGATCTGCTGCGCGCCGCCGCGATGTTCCTGCGGTTGGTCGAGCGGATGCTGGTGCTCCAGCCCGCGCTGCCCCGGCAGACCCCGCCGACGGACGGCGAGCCGGGCCGCTGACCACCGCTGGCCACCCCTGACCACCGCTGGAACCACCGCGGGACCGGCCCGGGGTCCGGAGGCAATAGGCTGGGAGCGACGTCAGTAACCCGTCGTCGCCGCCCCGGGCGGTGACGGCACCGCGCCGAGGAGCCACCCGCCGTGTCAGACCCGCAGCGCCCCCGTGCGTCCCTCCGTACCGCCGTGGTGTGGGAGGTCCTGAAAGACGCCCTGGAACGGCGGGCCAAGGCCGCGGGCGGGGAAGCGGCGGCAGCCGCGGGGGCCGGGAGCGGGGCCGCGCACGGGACGCTCGACGTGCTCGACACCGGGGGTGGCAGCGGCAACTTCGCCGTGCCGGTCGCCCAGCTCGGCCACCGCGTCACGGTCGTCGACCCCAGCCCCAACGCGCTGTTCGCGCTGGAGCGGCGGGCCGCCGAGGCCGGGGTCGCCGACCGGGTGCGCGGCGTCCAGGGCGATGCCCACGGCCTGTTCGACGTGGTCGAGCGCGGTGGCTACGACGTGGTCCTGTGCCACGGCGTGCNGGGCGATGCCCACGGCCTGTTCGACGTGGTCGAGCGCGGTGGCTACGACGTGGTCCTGTGCCACGGCGTGCTGGAGTACGTCGACGACCCCGCCGAGGGCCTGCGGAACGCGGCGGACGCGCTGCGCCCGGCGGGCACCCTCAGTGTGCTCGCCGCGGGGCTCGGCGGCGCCGTGCTCGCCCGCGCCCTGGCCGGACACTTCACCGAGGCCCGGCAAGCGCTTACCGGGCCGGACGGCCGCTGGGGCGAGGGCGACCCCATGCCGCGCCGCTTCACCGCCGACCAGCTGTCCGAGCTGGTGACCGAGGCCGGGCTGGAGATCGCCGCGGTGCACGGCGTACGGGTCTTCGCCGACCTGGTGCCCGGAGTCCTGGTCGACACCGAGCCCGGCGCCCTCGACGCGCTCCTGCGGCTGGAGGAGGCCGCAGCCGAGCTGCCCGCCTTCCACTCCGTCGCCACCCAGCTGCACGTCCTCGCCGAGCGGGACTGACCGCCCGCCGATCCCGCCCCGTCCCGTGACGGATGGCGCAGGTGGAGTAGGCCACAGGGCACCCGCTCGGCCGTCCGGCCCCGTATGATCGGGGTACACCGTCCGGCATGGCGAATCGGCGGGAGGGGAATGGACGTCTCAGCGTCAACTTTCGTCACACACGTAACGGTGGGCGAATTGGCGCTGAGGGGCGGGTTTCACGGGGGCGATTCCCTGCCTATCCTGAAAGGGTCGCACCCCGGTCGCCCCCCGCGACCGACGAGTAGGAGGACTCCGTGCCGCTCTCGGAGCACGAGCAGCGCATGCTCGAGCAAATGGAGCGAGCGTTGTACGCCGAAGATCCCAAGTTCGCGACAACGCTTGAGGGAAGCGGCCTGCGCACGTACACCCGGCGACGGGTCTACCAGGCGGTCGCGGGTTTTCTGGTCGGCATCGCGCTCCTGATGGTCGGAGTGATCGTTCCGCAGATCTGGATCAGCGTGGTGGGCTTCCTCATCATGCTGGGGTGTGCGGTGCTCGCCGTGACGGGCTGGCGCAAGGCGCCCAAGCCGGGTGAGGCGCAGCGGGCGGGTGGGGCCGGGCCGCCCCGCCGTCAGGGCCGCCAGCGCCGTTCCATGATGGACCGGATCGAGGAGCGGTGGCAGCGCCGCCGCGACGAGCAGGGCCACTGACCACCGGGACCCCTGGCCGGAGCGGGTCCACCGGTTGAGAACGCATGGCTGAGGGGCGGTCGCCCCGCATGTCCCCATGCCGACCGCCCCGCATGGGCCGCCCCCGGTGCATCGCGCCCGGCCTTTCATGGCGGGCCGTCTCCGGCCTTTCATCGACGGTCGCGCCTGGCCTTCCACCGGGGCTCGAACCGCCGACATCTGCCTTGTAAGGGCGGCGCTCTACCGCTGAGCTACGCGCCCTGAGCGAGCTGTCAGCCGGGCCGTCCCTGGCCCTTCCCCCACGGGGCGCGCCCGCTCTTCGCCGGGCGGTCGCACCGGGCCATTCACCGGTGGGCCGCACCCTGGCCTTGCATCGGTGGGGCGCCTGGCCCTTCGCCCGTGGGCCGCAACTCGGCCTTTCACCGGTGGCCCCAGCCGTTCGCCCACGGGGCGCGCCTGGCCCTTCGCCGGGGCGGTCCTGCCGCCCCGCCGAAGGGCCGGGGCCCGTCTCAGCCCCGCTCTCCGCGGGGGCCTCGGAGCTGGGTCGCCCAGCGGGCCCATCGGGGGGCTCCCCAGCGGTCGACCAGGGCGGACCAGCGGCGGGCGGCTGCCCATACCACCTGGATCGCCGAGCGCGGGGCCAGCAGGGCGCGCAGACGCTCCCGGCGTCCGGATCCGGCCTGGAGACCGGCCAGGACCGCCCGCACGTCGTCGGCGACGCCCGCGACCGGGCGCGGGTGCGGCGCGTACAGCACCTGCTCGACCGCCGCGGCCACCCGCTCGCCCGCCCGTCTCGCCTCGTCGTCCAGCTCGGTGAGCCGCACGATCCGGGCCACGGCCTTGCGCGAGGTCTGGGAGTCGTCCGGCAGGACGCCGAAGTCCCAGGCGGTGTCGACCAGTTCGTGCCAGGCCGCCAGGATCCGGTCGGCGGCGTCCTGTTCGGTGCGCCCGCCGGAGCCGTCCAGTCTGCGGGCCCGGACCCGCCGCCGCCACAGCATGGGCAGCAGCGGCACCACGAACAACAGCAGCGCCAGCGAACTCCAGCTGGTGACCGTGGACACCGACAACCCGCCGCCCGAGGAGCCGTCCCCGGGCTGCGGGACCGCTGCCGCGTCGCAGCCGCCCTCCTTCCGCAGCTCCGGTGCGCAGCTGTCCGAGGCGGACGGCGCGGCCGTCGGCTCGGAGCTGGTGCTCGGCTGGGCCGACGGCTCGTCGGGGACCTCGCCCGACGGCGTCTGCTCCATCGTGTAGTCGGGCTGGGTGCCGCGGCTCGGGGTGGGCTCGAAGCGGGTCCAGCCGACGCCCTCGAAGTACAGCTCGGGCCAGGCGTGGGCGTCCTTCAGCCCGACCGACACCGAACCGTCCGCCTGCGAGGTGCCGGGGGTGAACCCGACGGCCACCCGCGCCGGTATGCCCAGCGTCCGGGCCATCGCCGCCATGGAGAAGGAGAAGTGGACGCAGAAGCCCGCCTTCTGCTTGAGGAACTTGGCGATGGCGGTCGAACCGCTGCCGGACTGCACCTCGGTGTCGTACCGGAAGCCGCCGTTCACCGCGAACCAGTCCTGGAGCTTGACCGCCTTCTGGTACGCGTTGGACGCGCCCGAGGTCACCTCGCGCGCGGTCTGGGAGACCACGGGCGGCAGCGAGTCCGGCACCTCGGTGTACTCGCGCAGCAGCCGCGGGTTCGGCGGCGGGGCGGAGGCCAGCTGGTCGGCGGTCGGCTCCACCATCAGGCTGGTGACCCGGTAGCGGGCGCCGCGGGTGGTCTGGCCGCGGTCGCCGACCAGCGTGCGGCCCTCGGGTTCGTACCGCCAGCGCCCGTCGATCTGCACCTTGTCGGCCGGGTAGGGGAGCGGCAGCCAGTTCTGCGCGTACCACTCGGCGGCCGAGATGGTGGTGTCCACGGAGGTGGTCCGGACCGCGGGGCCGAGACCGGTCGGCGCCGGCAGTCGGCTCGGTACGTCGGTGACGTGCCGCTCGGACGACTTCCACGAGGCGCCGTCGAACTTGTCGAGCGCCACGATCCGCAGATACATGTCCTGGGTGGTCTGCGAGGAGGTGCGGTACCGCAGCACCTCCCTGTTCTCCGGCTGGTTCAGGCTGTCCTGGAGCGACACCAGCGGGTTCACCGCCGAGATGGTGCCGCCGCCGCTGCCCGGACCGCCGCCGCTGCCCTGCCGGTTCAGCAGCCCGCCGTCCAGGGACGGCAGCACCGCGGGCACCGCGACCGCGATGCCCAGCGCCAGCACGCCGATCCGGTGGCCCGCCCGGACCGGGGCCGACGCCGGGCCGCCCCCGGCC
>NZ_RIBZ01000239.1:0-79322 GCF_003721215.1 Streptomyces botrytidirepellens | reverse complement strand
GCATCCGTCAAATCACCCCGCCCCATGTCCATATCAACGACGCAGGCACGCGGCAGTCACATGATCGGACGGACAAGTCCTAGCCGGTAGCGACACAGCCTTGGCGGTCAGGCGGAGAACCACTTGCCGTCAGTTGCCACGTTCGCAAGGTACTGATCGCTGTCGCTCCGCATTGCCCTGTCGGCAGCCATGACCCAGGCCATGGGATAGTCGAAGGGCGACGCGAGAATTGCAGCCATTATGTCGCTGGGCAGGTCGCTCGGCTGCATACGGACAGTTCCATGGGGACCATGTGCGCGCAGTCCCTCCAGGTTCGTGGGGGACGCGGCATGGGTCATGCGCGCTGTAAGTGCTAGCAGGGCAGGCCATGCGGCACTACCGAAGGGTGCCGTGTTGGTCAGGATGTCGTTGCTGAGGGGCTGCAACTGCTGCACCGGCCCTTCGGGGGCTATCACATAGTGGGTGATCAGGAGAGCTGTGAGTGGGGCACAGGTGGCGGCGGCAGGCAAGGTGGCGTCGGACAGGCGGCGGGCTACGAGCGAGGCACCCAGGCGGCTTGAGCTCATGCACAGGGCTTGCTGCATCTCAGGAGGCAATGCGCTGATGGCTTCATCGATGCGGGGCAGGTGTTCGGTGACTACGGTTTCGTCGGCGACGGCGATCAGCCCCAGGACCCATGTGGCGCGTGAGAGAGCGTCCGTGTGGGTGGCGAACTGCTCGGCCCACCAGGCGGTGGCGGATCGGTTGAGGCGCAGTTCGAGGATGAGCCGGCCGTAATCGGGGTCGGCGCCAAGGGGCTGGGAGCCGTGCGTGATGTCGCCGCCGGTGGTGAAGCCCTGGGCGGCGGCACCGATCACTGCGATCTCCGCTGCCAGCCAACAAGGGCCCAGGATCGTTTTGACAGCTCGGGCGGTGTTGCCCCAGGGAGAGGTTGTGTGCCGCTGGCCTTTGCTGAATTTGAGCGCTGGTTGAAGGGTATGGAATCGCGGGTCGCGTTCCTTAAGACGTGTGAAGGCGTTAAGACGAGGGCGACCAAACAGATCAGGGACACTATGGCCGACGACATAGAGATTGTGCAGAGCGTTCGTTCCGGATGCCTTGTGGAGGAGGTACTGGGGGCGCAGGACGCAGAGCAGGTCGCTCGCGTATGAGGTCGTGGGGCAGTCCAGCTCGCTGGTGTGACCGTCGAGGACGGCTCGGACCAGCTGTTCCTCCTGCAGTGAGCCATGCGGCGGTATCAGTCCTGCCTGTAGGGCCGCAGCTGCGGTGGAGACATCGGCCAGAGCGAGGCAATCGAGTTCGGGCTGGGCCAGCTGGTTTGCGCACTGGAAGTCCGAACCAATACGCAGCCAGACGTCTTCCTGGTCGGTTCCCAGGACGGCCCGCATATGGGGGTGCCACCAGTTCCTGAAGATCTCCGGATCTTCCAGGAGCCAGGTGGCGAGTTGACGGCGTTCTACAGCTGCTCGGGATCGAGGGGCCTGCGCCACGGAAGCGAGGAGCTGTTCGACGAGGTGCTTGCCACCACGGTCAGGGCTGGGAACTGGCAGGTCGTCGCTGGTGCGGAGTTCGTGGTTGATGAAGCGGACGCTGAGGTCATCGAGGAAAAGGTCGGCCGCGCGCCGCTGGGAGCGGGTACGGGCGCTGAAGACGCCATCTGCGAGCAGGAACCAGGCGGTCAGGCGGGTCTGGCGGGGCCGCGTGCCCTCGTCTCGTTCCTCCTCCAGCGTCTCAACCAGGCCGGAAAGCTCGTTGGGCTTGGCGAATCCGGCGAAGAACCTGCTGGTGTTGAGCCAGTATCCGCGGCGTACGAGGTGCCGCAGGACATCTGCTTTGTCGAACTGCGGCTGGTCAGCTCCGGCGAAGTCGTACAGGTAACGGGCTGCGAAGTACTCGCGCAGGGGCTGCACGTCGAACTCAAAGGTGCCCTGGACCTTACTGGTCAGTGCCCATACCCGGTCGGTGACGGCGGTGAAGAGGTCATCGACCAGGTTGGTTTCCTTCTCCACGTCGAACAGGTAGTTCAGGATCGCTCGGCGCAGCTCCTTGGTGGGCAGCTGGCCGTTTCCTCCACCCTGTTCCGCCCGGGCCTGCAGGTGCCAGCCCAGGAAGGAAGTGACTTCCTCAAGATCGGAGCGGTGTTCGTCGACCGCAGCGGTCTTCTCCGCTTCGCGGTCGAGGAAGGTCTCCATGTAGGAGCTGTAGAGGTCGGTGCGGTTGGCCGGGACGGAGTTGCCGCGCTTGTGCATCAGGTACAGCAGGATGGTCAGCTGCATCGGGTTGTCGGCAAGTTGGGAGATGTGCGGTTCAGCCGAGCGCTGGCGAAAGATCCGCTCGAGGTTGCGGCGTTCCTTGTCAGGAATGGACCGCGCCTGGGCCCATTTGCGCAGGTAGGTGGTGCGCAAGGATTCGTTGAGCCGGGTCAGGGCGATCGTTTCGAAGCGATCGCTTCTGGGTTCGGCCAGTCCGGCCACGTTGGGGCGGGTCGTGACAATCACTTGTGGTCTGAGAGCTGATCTCAGACGTGCGGTGAAGCTGTCGATCTCGTCGACGACGCGCTGGCGCGTGTCGCTGCGTGCGACCTCGTCCAAGCCGTCGAGGACGATGAGGACGGGCAGGCGTTCCAGGATGTCGTGGACGGTGGTGGTGTCCGCGGGCAGGCCGCCGCTTCGGGCGGTGAGCAGGCAGGCGATGAACTCCTCCAGCGATCCTTGCTTGCGCAGCCGCCTGCGCGGAGGTCGGTCCTCGTCGCTGAAGGGGTCGATGCCGGCGAGCCACGCCGCGTAGTCGCGCAGGTCGATCCGCAGCGGGAGCCGTGGATCGTTGATCAGTTCTCTTGTGCTGGGCTGTGCCGGGTCGGTGTTCTCGTGGGCTAGGTAGGCGGCCCGGTGGAGCTGGGACAGGTACTGTCCGAGTGTGGACTTTCCCTGGCCGGGTTCGCCTCGTACCAGGGTGAAGGGCTGGCGTGTCGTCAACAGGTAGTCGGCTGCCCCGCCCAGCGTGTCCAGCTCGGCTTCCTCGTAGGCCACTCGGTGGTCGGCAAGGGGACTGGACAGGCGGATGGCTTCGACGTCGATGAACAGGTCGTTCAGGTTGTGCGATGTCAGCTCGACCTGTTTGAACTTAACCTTGGCGTCCTCGTCCCACTGGGTGGCGATGACCTTCATGACCAGTGTCCGCAGGGCGTGATCGTGTGCAGCAGTGTCAGCCCCGTCGATCAGGTAGCGCACCAGGTCATGGCCGGCGAGCATGTCGGAGTAGGCCCACTTCAGTTCGGTGGGGGCGGCGTCCACTCGCGCATCAATGTCAGCGCGCCACCAAATGTGGATCGGGATGCCGAAAGCCGCCGAGTGTTTCGCCAGTGCGCTATCCATCTTGTCCATCGAGCCACGGCGCGGCGTGGCGGTGCCGGCCACCGATGTCATCAGGTAGTAGGCCTCAGCGCCTTCCTTCACCAGCCGCCGGATGTTGTCGGCCTCGCCCTCAAGTGCGGAGTTGAGCCATGTGACCGGGCTTTGCTGGGGCTTGCTGGTCCACTTGACCTGGTAGATGATCAATCGTCCGTCATGATGGCGCGTGGCGTCCCGGCCGCCGTCGGAGTGCCCGACGGGGTAGCACTGGACATCGCTGTAGGCGCTGGCGAGGAGCGCGTTGCACAGCCGTTGGAAGTTCTTCTCCGTCAGTCGCTCGTAGAGATACGGTCCCGCCGAAGCATCCACCCTGCGTGCCACCTGTTCCCCGTCCAATGCCCTGGCCCCTCTCCCCCTGGTCGATGTCGGACAAGTCACTGTACGACGCGTCACTGACAACGCTGCTTCACCCGGATTTCCGTTCCCCGGGCCGGTTTTCCGGTGCGCCGCAGGTTCGGGGCGCCGGTGCTCTGCAAGCGTTGCGCACTCATGATCATCCTGTGTGGGGTGTTGGGTGCGGGCGGGCCGGTCCTGGCTTCGACACTGGCGGACGCGAACCTCCGTTCCTGGTGGGTGGCGGCGATGTCGCTATCTAGGCCTGGCTCCCTGGTCCGCAAGGCATGCGTTCTGTCGCGGTCGTTCACGTTTCCCGATCCATGCCACGAGGATCAGACAGGCGGCCATGCAGCCCAGTGCGGTGGCCTGTAGCGCCGTATCGGAGGCAGCTTCCGCGCCTACGCCGTGGTTTTGGTCGCTGACGGCTCCAGCGAGGGCAACGCCGAGGCCGGCCGCCACCGTGATGATCGTCTTGGTGACTCCTGATGCCTCCCCGGCCCGCTCGGGCCTGATCACCCCCTGAGTGGCAATGAGAGTCAGAGAATTGGCTATCCCGAGGACCACACCTCCCACGGTTGCTGCAATCAGGTACACCACGAGGGATGACGCCCAGGCGAGGCAGGCGAGGACAGCGGCTCCCATGCCGAGGCAGATGGTCATCACGCGCACCGCGGCTGGTGGGGCTACACGTCCTGCGAGCGGGCCTGCGAGGGCCATGGCCAGTGCCGGGACGAGGAATGCGGCACCCGCGAGGGCGACCGACAGGTCCCACTGCCCCTGGAGCGTCAGGGGCACGACGAACAGGAACATGACTGTTGCGGCGTTGGCCACCCCTCCGGCGAGGGTGAGTGCCACGTAGGGCCCGTTGCGGAAGAGTGTGAGCTCGACCAGTGGGCTTGCCGCCTTGCGTTCTTGCCATACGAACCAGGTCAGCAGGGCGGCCACGACGACCAGGCCGGCCAGGCTGACGGGCCACTGCCAGTGTCGGCCGCGGTCGACGACGAAGGCGAGGGCCGCAAGCGCGGCCGTGGCGGTGAACAGTCCGCCCCAGTCGACACTCCGGTGCGTGCTGGTGTCGTAGCTTTCGGCGGTGCGGGAGGCCCATACTGCGCCGAGGACGGCGAGGGGGACGTTGAGCCAGAACACCGCCCGCCAGGACACCGCCTCGGTGAGGGCGCCCCCGATGAACGGGCCGCAGGCGGTGGCGATTCCGCCGATGCCCAGTGCGCGGCCGGTGGCCCGGCCCCGCAGTTCGCTCGGGTAGACGTTGGTCAGCAAGGACAAGCCCACCGGCATGATCATCGCGGCACCCGCCCCTTGGGCCACCCGGGCACCGACAAGAACGGGCAGCGTCGGGGCGAGCGCACAGACCAGGGACGACGTGCCGAACAAAGCAAGGCCCAAGACCAGCAGCCGCCGTCGGCCAAACAGGTCGCCAAGGCGTCCCGCACCCAGCATCAGCGTCCCTGTGGACAGCAGATACGCGCTGATCACCCACTGGAGGCTGTCGCCTCCGGCGTGGATATCACGGCCGATCTGCGGCAGGGCCAAGTTCAGGGCGAACGAGTCGAGCTGGATACAGAACACGCCCACGGACATGGCCAGCAGGGCCCATCGTCGGGCAGCGAGTGCCGGTGTCACTACGGCCCGGCCTCCTTCCTCACGCTGCAGCGGCAGCATCGTTGGGAACATCGCCGCACGGCGGAGCGGCGGTTGAGGTGCTGATGACGGAGGGGGAAGGCGCAGCCAGAAGAGGGCCCCCTGAAGAGGGCGTCACTGCTGCTCAGAGAAGGAAGATGCGAGTCCCGGAAGAGTGGGGCTGTCCGCAGAAAGCGCCACGTCGTGCGGAGCGGATGCGTAGACCCGCTGCTCGCCGGACGGCTGAGAGATCACTGTAATCGACACCGAACTGCTTGCCAACTCCCCCTGGTGGCCGTGGAAGCCGCTACGGAGGGCCCGAGAGATATCGGCCATCATCGGCGGAGCGCCGGCCCGTTCGCTCTCCGTGGTCCGCGTGCGCTCTCCTGCTGGGGTGCCGCGTCGCCGCGCATTCGGCGCCCGGGCGGCAAAAGACCAGCTCATCGCTCGTCATATGTGAGTGGCACTGGTCGGCGTCGCTTACGCATGCGGCCCCGGCGCGAGTGGGACGACGCCGCGCCGCCCGCCACGGCGCGTCGACGCCCGCACACCTGCTGTGACCAGCCTTTTTCTTGGAAAACGATGTCTGATTGCTGACGGGGCTTAATTAAGTGCCCCTGCCATTGGCCGCCTCATCGTCAGCCTGCTACCAATTCGGTGTGGCCCCCGAGGGTGATGTGCAGAGGTTTTCCAGAGTCATGATCTCGCGGGGCCGCATTGGGCTGCGTACGTATCCCGAAGGAAGCCGAGAGAACGTAATCCCTGCACTTCGCGACGAACTCAGGCGGTTGCAATGGCGCTCGATACGCAAGCGATCCCCTCTACCCGTCCGCACCTGGAGCCGACACGCAGGACGCGCTACAAGGCGGAAATAGCATCGGTCTCTCCTGCGACAAGCCGAACTACTTTCGAGCAGTACGACACGTGTTTTCTCGGCGTCAGCCTCGAGAACAGCAACTTCAGGACCGCCAAACTGACGAGCATGGTCAAGTGGATCTCACGGAGGTTCACCCGGTGCACTGTGCTCATTGGTGACAGCATTCATCGGCTCACGCTGGAATCGACCCGCGGGATGCCGCCAAAGGAGGCCCGGGACCGGGCTATGGAACTCGGCAGCCAGTTCGCGGAGAACGAGCGAAAGGTCTTCGACGAGTACAGCGACTCCACCGACTTCACCTACCTGAACTGCAGCGACGTGCAGGACACTCGGGAGTTCTCCGAGTTTCACGGCGAGTTGACAACGTTCTTCACCAAGGACGATGTGTTTCGCTCGTCGGTGGAGTCATTCGGACGCGCCTATCACCGCAAGCACTCTTGTGGAGCCAGTGCGACTGAGTGGGAAAACCGCATCAGGATGTCGAGCGAGTACTTCCTGGAAGAATTCGCCATTTTCGCCTGCCTCAAGCAGCAGGGGCTTCCAGTGATGGTGTATCCAGGATCTTTCAGCACGCTTTCTGAGATAGCGAGAGGAGAGCATCGGGGAGCGCCAGAAGAACTGCGCGATCTCATCGTCGTGTCCCTCCACCTGAAAGGCCGGTGAGCATGGAGTCCACGCCTCGTACACCGGCTCCCGAGATACGCCGGGGGCAGATATACCGGGACGTCTACGTGAAGCGTTCCCCTGACCGGCCGGCCCTCGGTGAAGCGCGGCTCGAGAAAGCCCGGATTTCCTCTGGGAAGCTGCGCTTCATGGATTCATCTGCGCGGGACCGGGCATTCAGTGACGGAGTCTTCTTCTTGGAGATCCCCGCCGAAGTCGACGTCTCGGCCGGTGACGCGTTCGCTCAGCAGTTCTACTGCGGGCCGTCCGCCGTCCCGTATGGCCGGTTCCGCACCATCGGCAGCGACCACTTCGACGACCCGCTGCTCGGCTTCCACCAGCGGATCAACCAGATCGAACAGTTTCTTCTGGAACGGCGCTTCTGGGGCACCGACTATCCGCCGGAGATCGCCGCGCTCGGCGAGGTACTCACCCGGATCTCGCAGCAGGTGCTGTGCTCCGTGCTCGCTCACGTGGGCATATCCGAGCAGGACTGGGCGCGGGCCACCGGTGGCTGCTCGCAGTCCGGCGGCTCGTACCACCTGACGTTCAACCACTACCGCCCCGCGCAGGAGGAGATCGGCCTCAGCTCCCATAAGGATGACGGTTTCCTCACCATCCTGCGGACCACTGCCCCAGGCCTGGAGGTCGCCCGTGGCGACCACTGGGAGGTCGTGCCCGCAGACCCGGACTGCTTCATCATCAACTTCGGGCTGGCCATGGAAATCCTCACCGCGGACAGCGGAACACCCGTCGCGGCGATCATGCACCGGGTCTCGCAGCAGCAAAATGACCGGTCCAGCTATGGGCACTTCAGCTCCAGCGGCTGCCTGCCCGGGGAGGACCAGGGCATCTACCGCTACGTTCAGGGCGTCGGCCTGGAACGCATCTGCGGCTCGCGCGAGCTCATCGACGAGAACGACTACGAGATCTACGCCGGCACCGAGGCCCCGGACACGCCTGCCTCGCCCCTTCACATCACAACGGAAGGAGGGCGCGGATGAGCACCGGGGCTATGACACTCCAGCGTGCATCGGTGCAGGGGACGGGCCTTGCCTTCCACACCGAGGGCGGCCTGCCCCAGGCGCTGCAGGACGGCTGCTTCCTGCTCGCTATACCCACAGGATTCGATCCCTGGCCCGGTATCACCCTGTGCCGTGAGTTCTACCGTGCACCGGAGGAGGGCCCAGATGGGACCCGGTCCTATCGCGGCTTCCGGACGCTGGAGGGCGTCTACTTCGACCGGGAACATTTCCAGACCGAGCACGTCCTCATCGACGGGCCCGGACGCCGGCGCCACTTCCCCCGGGAACTCATCACCATGACCGAGCAGATGGGCGAGCTCACTCTGCTGGTGCTGCGCTGCGCGATGGCCGAGCTGGGCATCGCCACGGCCCTTTGGAGCGAGATCACCGGCGGAGCTGTCGACGGGCGGGGCACGCACTGGTTCGCGGCGAATCACTACCGTTCCGAGCGGGCTCAGCTGGGCTGTGCCCCGCACAAGGACACCGGATTCGTGACCGTCCTCTACAACGAGGAGCCGGGCCTGGAAGCGTCCGTGGACGGCGTGTGGGTCCCCATCGACCCGGCGCCCGGCCACTTCGTGGTGAACTTCGGCGGGGCCTTCGAACTGCTCACTGCGGCTCTGAGCCGGCCGGTGCGCGCCATCTTGCACCAGGTCAGGCAGTGCACCCCGGCGCCCGGCGCGGCCGACCGGTTCTCGTTCGCGGCCTTCGCCAACCCGCCGGCCGTCGGAGACCTCTACCAGGTTGGCCGCGACGGTTCCGCCGCGGCGGTGCGCAGCTCTGCGGACTTTCTGCGAGAGTTCAACGAACAGACCTGGTCCGACCGGCACGCTGACTTCGGGATCGCCCAGTCGGTCGGCGCGGGCAGGGGTGGGCTGTCGTGACCACCTCAGCCGACGGCCGCCGTGCCGTCCGCAAGGACACGGACGTGGCCCTGCCGGAAGGGCCGGGTGCGCCCTTCCCCGGAGTGATCGCGCACCATCGGGGCCCCAGCAGGCTGCACGGCCACGCCCCGGCCTTCCATGAGGCCACCGTGGTACGCGGCGAACCCGCCTCGCACTACTTCCGCGCCTCCGGCATCAGCGCCCTCGCCGAGGAAAACGGCGGCCTGTGCACGTTCTGGATGGGGCAGCGGCTCGCGCTCTACCAGATCACCAACACCCCTGTGGCTGGCGAGGACGCCCTCGCGCCCTCTACCGACGCCAACCGTGAGCTGTTCGGCGATTTCATGGGGTCCATGCCCCACGACCACCCGGACCGCCCGGCGAAGCGCGCCGCAGTCGAACGCTCCCTGGGCAACGGCAAATTCGTGGAGGGCCTCGAACCGGCCATCCGGCGGCACACGGCTGCCCACCTGCGCCGTGCGGCAGGGCAGGAGATCCCGCTCGACGACTTCACGCTGTCCCTGACCGCGTACGTGGACAGCATGATTCCTGGCGTCCTCGACCTCAGCCTGCGGCCTTTGCCGGAATACCTGCACTCGGCAGAGTACGGCCGTGTGGTCCGCGGCTTCTTCGACCTCGCCTCCGACGTCATCAGCAACGACAACCCACAGGCGATGCGGGAGTTCGACGTCATCGTCCCGTTCGTCCGCGACCTGCTGACGGACAACTTCGAGTCCCTGGCCCAGGCGCCCGCCTCGAACATGATCCGGCGCTACTTTGCGCTGTGGGAACGCCCCTTCACGCGCCACAGCGTCGCCACGCTGGACGCCGCGCAGATCAAGGAGCTCGGCACGATCATCGTGGCGACGTACGACACCACGGCCCTGAGCCTGATGTGGGCACTGGGCTATGTGGAGAGCACACCGCAGGTCAAGGCCGCGATCACGGCGGAGGCACGGGGCGGTGGTGGCAACGGCCGGTGTCCGAACAGCGGCTCCTCGCTGTCCGTGACCGACCTCGCGGTCCTGGAAGCCGTACGGCTGGGCGGCAGTAATCCCAGCTCCCTGTGGCGCCGTACGACCACGCCCTTCACCGTGCACCACCGAGGAGCTGAGGTGACCGTCCCGCCGGGCACCATGGTGTGGCTGGACCGGCGGCAGGCCAACCGCGATCCGGCGGTCTTCCCGGAGCCGTGCCGCTTCGCACCGGCCAACATCAAAGCCATCGCCCGCTCCGAGCGCGAGACGGTCTCCTCCCTGCTCTCCCGCGGGCGCTATGAGATCAACTCGTTCAGCATGATCAATGCCGAGCGGAACCCGCGTAAGTGCCCCGGCCGCCTCTTCTCTGTGCGGATGCAGTCCCTCGTCCTGCAGGAGCTGTACGGCCATTACACGGTCAGCGCACAGGACGTCGATCTCCAACTGAAGCGTCACGCTTCCATGCCACGCCCCGCACGTCCCGGAACGATCACGATCCACCGGGACACCGGCACACCGAGGGAGCCGATCCGATGACGACCTTCAACGCCGTGACAGCGAGGGAACCCGTTGTCCTGCCCCCGATGCCCGGCGAGCAGGAGGCTCTTGCCTCCTACCCGCCGATCCCGCTCGAGTGCTCCCGGCTCCACGGCCAGGAGCTGGTCTTCGACCGCGAGGAAGGGTTCGACCGGGCGCTGGCCCAGGGCTTCTTCCTGCTGCGTATCCCCGACAGCCTCGACACCGAGGCCGGCGACCGGTTCGCCGCGCACTTCCACCAGGACCGGACCGGCGATGCCCTCGACGGCTACCGCGGCTACCGGGAAGTCAATGTCCCCGGCGCCTACCAGGGTTACTTCGACCGCGAGCACGATCAGTGGGAGAACTTCTACATCGAGCAGGCGAACTGGGCACTGCTGCCTGCCGAGGTCGCCGAGCTGGGACGCGGGATGACCGGCCTTGGTATCGCCGTCCTGCGGGCTGTCTTCCGCCACCTGGACATCCCGCCGCAGCTGTGGAGCACGATCTCCAGCGGGCTGTCCGACGGCCGAGGCCACCAGATGTTCGCGTTCAACCACTTCCGCTCTCGCAAGGCCACCCGCGGCTGCAAGTTCCACCGCGACTCCGGATGGGTGACCGTGCTCCGCTCCTTCGAGCCCGGCCTGCTCGCACTCATCGAAGGACAGCTGGGTGCCATCAACCCCGTACCGGGGCACTTCATCGTGAACTTCGGCAGCTCCCTCGAAGTGCTCACCCAAGCCCTGCCCACACCTGTGCGAGCCAACGTCCACGGCGTAGTCGCCACCGAGCGGGCCGCCGGCCACCCCGACCGGACCTCGTACGTCACCTTCCTGGACTCCGGCCTCGACGGCACGATCTACCGCCTCGAGAACGGCACGGCGCGCCCCGTGCAGTCGGTCGCCGACTTCGCCGTGCAGGAAGTGAGCCGCACTTACGACAACGACATCGCGCTCTAAGCGCGCTGGCCACAGCAGCAGTGAGCAACCACGATGGGAGCAGTCCTAACATGACGACACATGTCGTTGAGGAAGAAACTCACCTCACCCTCCCTGCGGCAGCAGTAGAGGCGGGCAGGCTGCGGTTCGCCTCGGCAGGCGACGCAGACCAGGCACTGCGTCTGGGCGCGTTCAACCTGGCTGTCCCCGAGGACCTCGATGTGACCGCGGGCCTAGCCTTCTGCCGCAGCTTCTACAAGCCCGCCACCGACGACCACGACCGCCACCACGGCCACCGCGAGCACGGTCACCCCGACTCCAAGCTGGGCTACGAGGACCGCCCCGACCAGGTGGAACAGCTGCAGCTGGAGAGCTTCCTGTGGCAGCGGTACCTGCCCGGCGAGGTGACGGCCACGCTGCGGCGGATGAGGGAGCTGACCCTGGATACCCTCTACGGCGTCTTCGACGCGATCGGGATACCCGAAGAGGACCGGGAACTCGTCACCGGTGGCGCCCGTGAGGACAAGGGACTGTGCTACACGACGGTCAACCACTACCGCGCGGGGCTGAGCGACCGCGCCGGAATCGTGGAGCACTCCGACAGCGGGTTCATCACCACCATCTGCACCGACCAGCCCGGCTACGAGATTCTGCACGAGGGCCGCTGGCTGCCCGTCCGCGAGCGCGCGGGCCACTTCACCGTCAACCTCGGCGACGCCTTCCGGGTCCTGACCAGGAAACTGCCGCGACCGGCGACCGCCGTCTACCACCGTGTGCCCGAACTGCGCCCCGACGCCGGCGCTCCGGACCGCTCCTCGTTCACGATCTACATGGGCCCGCGGTACGACATGTCCCTCTACCAGTACGACACAGAAGGGGAGCTGCGGGAGTTCCAGGGCTTCCGCGAATTCTCGGTGGAGAAGGCAGGCAAGCTCGGCTACGAGTTCCACTCCCGCATATGAGCACGGCACGGGAACACGTGCGGACCGCCTCGCGACAGGGCTGGCAGCTGGCGGAACTGCAGCACGACCGCCTCGTCTTCACCGCCGAGGGCGGACTGCGAAACGCGCTGAAGGACGGCTTCTTCTACGTGAAGCAGCCCGCCGGCCTGGACCTGTCCGCCGGAGACCGCTTCGCCCGCAGTTTCTACCTCCCCGCCGAGAAAGGGCGGGCGGACCCCTACCGGGGCTACCAGCAGTGGACGCCGAAACAACTGGGCCCGCATCAAGGCTACTTCTGCCGTGACGCCGACCAGACCGAACAGTTCTTCCTGGAGAGCGCCTGGTGGGATCGGGTCTACCCGGCCGCACTCATACGGCAAGCCCAGGCCATGCGCGACTTCGCAATCAGCATCCAGCGCGCAGTACTCACGCATCTCGACCTACCGCGTGAGGTCTGGCAGGAGGCCACCGGACACAGCCTCACCCCCCAGGGCACCCACACACTCACCTTCAACCACTTCCGGCCGGAAGTGGCCGCACGCGGCCTGAACATCCACAAGGACTCAGGCTGGGTGACCGTCCTGCGCTCCACCGAGCCCGGACTCGAGGTGGACCGGGACGGCGACTGGCACCCCATCGACCCGATACCGGGCACCTTCATCGTCAACTTCGGCTGTGCGATGGAAATCCTGACGCGATCGACCACGACACCGGTAGCCGCAGTTGCCCACCGCGTGGTGCGCCAAGCGTGCCACGACGAGGCGAAGCCGGATCGCTTCTCCTACGCGCTGTTCGTCGACAGCAGCCTCGACAACAGCATCTGCCCCGGCCTGTTCACCTACGAGCCGGCGACCGGTCTCCGCCTGGAGACGAGCTTCGAGACCTTCCTCGACGACATCCTCGACAACACCTACCAGCAGGACACAACCGGACTGTACTGAAGCTGGAAACACGCCACGCCTGCGGTCGGTGTAGCGCGCCCCCGGCGCGGAAGCCGGGCGGCCCGCTGCACCGGTCGCTAACCAAGCTCCGGCGAAGGCTGAGGATCGCATCAGCACACGCCCAGAGGCATGTGGGCTGTCACCGGCCCCGGTCGGCGAAACGGAGGTCGAGGGTGGGCCGCTGCGGCTCTTAATCAGAGGTGCGGGTCGAGCACGGGGTTCCAGGCAAACCAGTCCAGTGCCTCGGCTCCCAGTTCGTATGGGGCATTCAGGAGCGCTCTTTCCACCTCGGGCAAGTCGTCTCGGACGACAGCTGGGGCTCGCTTTAGCAGCTCGGAGAAGTCGATCTGGTAGCCGGCTTTGAGGACTTCGACGAACTCGCGGTCCTGTCCACGGATCCGGTCCATGGCAGCACGCACGCACGGCGGCCACCCGGGCATCCCGAAGTGGTCGCTGACGCTGAAGCTGTGGAGCGCAGACAGGACGAGGAACTCCTCCTGAGAGACCTCCTCTTGCAGGTACATGAGGTAGTCGATGTGCTTCTTGGCGTGCTTCTTGATCTCACCGAGAGCGCCGTACCCAAATTGGGTCAGCGTTCCGGACGTGCCCGGCCAGATGAGCTCGCGGTCCAGGATGCGCCTTTCGAACCGCAGCAGCGCGTACTGCTTGGTGCTGTTCACCGCTTCGAGTGCCTGGTGGTAGACCCAGGTGTTGCGCGCGAACATGACCCCGTCGTGGAGTTTGTTACGCCGCCCCCGCGCTCCCGCGTGAGCGTCTTCGATCGGCCCGTTGCGCCAGACAAACTGGGTGATACCGGCCGCGGCGGCATTGACCAGGTTCCCGGCTTCAGCACTCACCCCCAGGGCACTCAGGCGCTCTCGCGTGCGCGTGATCGCGGCGACGTAGTCGAAATCCCCCACTCAACTCCCCCATCCAGTCCAGCGGCATCATCCACCCACCTGTGCTCCATTATCCCGGAGGCGCCGAGCTCAAGCTTGCGTTGCCGATGGGCGATGGCGGACGACTCGGATGTGGTCGGGTCAGTGAGGGGCCGCCGTTGCTCGCACCGGCGGAAGCCCTACCGCTTTTATGGCGAGAAGGGTGTATGGGCTGCGACAATGAGTAGTGCCAGGGGCGGGTGTGGGCTGGGCGGCATGTGAGAGTGCGGGGCCTGTAGGCCTATGAGGGGGGCACGTGGGGGCGTGGTTTGAGCGTATGGCGGCGATCCCCGGCATCGCTTTTGACGGTAATCCGGGTGTCGTGCGTGGGGCGGTGCCGGGTGCAGGGGATCGTCCGGATGAGTCCTATGGCTCGCCGATGTGGCCGATCGCCGAGGGCAGGGCGTCTGCGACACCGGCCAGTCGGCATGTGCCGTTCGATGCACGCGGGGCGGTGCTGGTTGCCCGTGTCTGGGAAGCGCTGGAGCTTCCGGGCTCGGCCATGGACTACCACTTCGTCCTGCAGGGCGCGGTCGATCGGCTGTGGAGTGGGCGTCGCGCGGACCCTGCAGGCCTTGAGCTGCTTGAGGTGTTCGCCCGGCTGGACTTGGCGTTGATGGAGGCCGCCCCACAGGCAGTGTCCTTCGACGCCGCCGACGCTCCGGCGACGTTTGTGCGGGTGACGTCGGTGCCCCGGTTGATTGGCCTGCTGGAGCGCGAGGGCGCCTTCACGGAAGCTCTCGAGTTGGCGCGCCGGCTGGCCCACTTCGGCCAGGGCGAGGACGTGGCAGCCCGGCTGTCGGAGAAAGCCGGTGCGCTGGTCGCCGAGGCGGCAGCGGGAGGTGGATCGGCGTGAGCGCTGGGCTGGAGAGACTGATCCCTGCCTCCTCCTACCTGGAGGAGGCGTTCTTGCGGTGGGTGCTCACCCCGGCCGTGGATGCGTCGATCGTTTCGCGGGTGCACAGCCAGTATCCGGTCACCGTGAACGAGCGCACGTACAGGCTGGATTACCTGATCGCGGGTGAGGCATTGCAGTTGGCCGTCGAGCTGGACGGGTTCGCCTTCCACAGTGACCGGGCTGCGTTCACCTACGACCGGCTGCGGCAGAACGATCTGGCCGCAACCGGCCTGACGGTGCTGCGGTTTTCCTACGATGCGGTGCGCGGGGACACCGCACGCTGTGTGGCCCAGTTGCAGGCGCTTCTGCGGCAGGACCCTCTGCTGACGCCGCTGTTGACTTCCGTGCCGCGCGTCGAGGTCCCGGACATGGCCGGCGATCCGATGCGGGCGGGCGATCCGCCCCGCTACGCCGAGCCGCCGTCGGACGGGGCGTACTTCGCCGGTGCGCGCACCCGGGTGGACCGGGCGCCGTTGCGGTCGTGTCAGGACGAGGCGTTGGCCGCGCTCGCGAACTACTACGCCTCCGGTGGTCAGCACGCGGCAACGGTGATGGCGGTCGGGGCTGGCAAGACGGCCCTGGGGGTGGCAGCCGCGTTGTCATTCAGCAAACGGCGGGCGCTGGTGGTGACGCCGGGCTCGGTCATCCGCGGCACCTTCGCCAAGGCTCTTGATCCGGGGGTGCCGGGCAACGTGCTGTACGGGTTGGCGGGCGGGCCGCTGCTGCCCGGAGTCCGCCCGCCGGCCACGCTCGTCCTGGACGCGGACGACGGCCAAATCAACCAGGTCAGCCGTGAGCGGCTGCTGGCTGCGGACGTCCTCGTCACGAACTTCCATGCGCTGGGCTCCGGCGAGAGTGGCGGGGACCTGCTGGCCAAGCTGGAGCCGGACGATGTCGACTTCATCGTCGTCGATGAGGCGCACATCGCGGCCAGCGCCTCGTATCAGCGCCTGTTCGCCCACTTCCAGGGTGCGCGCACGCTGCTGATGTCGGCGTGCTTCCAGCGTTTGGACGGCAGGCCAATCGACGCCGATGTCGTCTACCGCTACCGGCTGGTGGACTCCGTCGCGGACGGCTCAGCGAAGAACCTGCGGGTGCATCGGTTCGCCCCTGAGGTGGCGTCGACGGTGTATGAGGTGGTGTGGCCGGACGGGCGGCGCGAGCAGATGGTGGGCCGTGATGCCTTATTGGCTGCGCTGGGCGATAAGCGAAAGATGGCCCGCATTACCGCGCAGTCCGAGGCGCCGATCCGGCAGGTGATGGCGGTGACGCGGGCGTGTCTGGATGCGCAGGCCAAGTTGCTGGCGCCCATCAAGCCGCGGGTGTTGTTCGCAGCGATGGGGCAGGCGCATGCTGAGCAGATCGCGCGGATCGCCGAGGAGCACGGGATCTCCTGCGCCACGCTGCACCACAGCATGTCCGCCTCCGTGATCGCCTCCACACGGCGACGGTTTGAGTCCGACGCTGGTGACCTGCAGGGCATCGTGCAGCTGCGGATGCTCGGCCAGGGCTACGACTTTCCGCCGACCACTGTCATCGTACCCATCCGCCCTTATGGCAGCTTCGGCGAGTTCTACCAGTTCGTCGGCCGCGGTGTCCGCGTCCTGCGTCATACCGCAGTGGCCGCCGACCAGCAGTACCTGGACATCGTCTGCCATGCCGAGCTCGGCCTGGAGGAGCATCTGGAGGCCATGTGCTCGGACAACGACATGGACCCCGCTGTGCTCCTGGACGTCCCGCTGATCGACCACACGTCCCTAGAAGAAATGCTCCCCGGCGCAGACGGCACCACCGAGGGGGCCGGTGGGGGCCCGGGAAGAGTGGACGCGTTCGTACTGTACGAGCGGGGACACGTCGAGCAGCGCGTGGTCCACGAACTGGACCGTGTGGAGGCCCGAAGGGACGAGCGGGAGATGCAGCTGATGGCCCAGCGCTACGCCGTCTATGCGCAGGGCACCACGGCCCCGGTGCCTTTTGAGCAGTTCGTCGAGTACATGCGGAGGCTGACCAGTGGCCAGTAACCCGTCGCGATGGTGGCAACCAGCACTGGAGAGCAGCCCTGAGACAGCACTCGCCCTGGAGCAGGCCGCCGGGCAGCAGCAACGGTTTGCCGAAATCGACGCGCTGGCGGCCAGACTGCTGGCCACAGGGCTCGCCGGACGGCCGGTTGCCACCATCGTCCCCGGCCGGGGACGTCACACGCCGGACACCGGCGAGGTGACGGCCCTCACCCGAGAAGAGAAGGTCTTCTGCGCCGGCGTCTTCGGGGTCCAGGAGCAGCAGCGACGCGGCGCGTGGTACCTGCCGGAGAAACTCTCGGTGAAGGCAGGGGCAGTCAACCTGCCGTATCTGCTGCGTGAACGCCCCGCCCACGCTCTGACGCTGGCCGCCGATGACACCGCCCGCCTGACCGCTGTGGAGGGTTGGGACACGGTGCTGCTGTGGGCGCTGCTGGTGCCCTTGTTCGAGACACTGCTCCAGCCGGTCCGCCTGCGGGCGGCAGGAGAGATCTTCCCGCGCACAGAGCAGCAGCGGTTCTGGACAGCCATTGAGGAGCGGTACCGGCTACTGGGCATCGGCGAGGGTGCACTGGAAGTCTTCCGCTTCGGCGGCGGCTGGCACGAGCTGGACCGTGCGGGGCAGCAGCAGGCTCGCTTGGGTTTGCTGGACACGCTTGCCGCTGCTGATCTCGTGCAGCTTGTCGCACGTCACCGGATCCAGCGCCTGCAGGGGCTGATGGCTGGTTTCGCCAAGAAGGCCAAGGCCGTCACGGCCTTGGCACGCCGGGTGCTCACCAAAGAGTTGCAGCCAGTCGTTTCCGCCTACTTCGGGGGCGACTGGTTGGCCGTGCTGGACTACCTTCAAGCTCCTCCTCACCCGGATGAGGAAATCATCACCGCTCTGCCCGAGCCGCGTCTGTACGTCGGCATGGCTGCCCAGACGGCCGGCATGGCTGGTGAGGTGGGCATCGCCGAAGACGAGGTTCAGGCGATGCTCGCGGCCTTCCTCGGCGGCGGCAGTTCCGTGTCTCCCGTGGAGGAGCGGGCTGCGGCCCTGCGCGACTGGTGGGCGGGCTTCGACCAGGCGCATGCCGTGCAGTCACGGGGAATGCGGTCCTTGTGGGGCCTGGTCGATCAGGACCTGATGAGTCTTTCCCGGACCGAGCAGGGCTTCACCCCCCAGTCGTACCGGCAGCGTCTGCCCGCCGATGTCCTCGAACGGGTGGGGCGGCTATGGGAGACGGCGACGCTCCAGCGGCATTCCGGCAGCATCGTCAGCAACCCGCGCCCGCACCAGACCATGGCCGAAGCCCTCGGTCCTGCGGTCGAGTTCTGGCACGGCGTGGGCCTGACCGCCTGGTTCGTGTGCGAAGGCCCCTACTCCCGCACCACCTTGGACCGTGTCGACCGCTACTACAGCAGGCCGCTGGCCGTCCTGCGCGCGGCCGGATGCCCGGTCGACGCCGCCTTCTTCCGCGAGCTGCGAGCCGTAGAACAGCTTCTTGGACCGGAGGAGGAGATCCCCGACAGTGAGGGCAGTACGGTCGAGACCCCGTATGGGCAGGTGACGTTTACCTCCAGCATGAGTCACGGCACCCGCCGGGAGGGCTTCGAGCGGGTGCGGGACCTCATCACACGGCACCGTCGTGCCTGGGCTGAGCAGCATCTCGGCGCCTACTTGAAGCACTGCTGGCGGTCCGAGCTGGAGGATGTTGCCCGTGACCACCACCGGTTCGTCGCTGCCAAGGGGCGGCCGCCCACGCTGACCCAGTTCGCCCGGTTCGCCACCACGGCAGCCAACCACTGGACGGGCGGCAGCCTGGAAGCGCTGTACACGGCGATCGGGGAGCCTGCGCCCTCTCAGCAGGCGCGGCCCGTCCGTTTGCTAAGAGGCGACGGATATGACATGGCGCGGCAGGTGTACCAAGGGCTGGGCGGCAAGCCCATCGACCACGACACGTGGGTGAACCAGCCGGAGGAAACCCAGCGGCAGTGGCAGCTCAGTCGTCTGGCCACGGAGAGCCTGCGCTACCTCCAGCTTCAGGAAGCACTCGGAAAGCCACCTACCGCCATGGAGTTCGGCGCCCAGCGGCTGACTTGGCCCTGGCCTGGCGGGGAAGCCGAAGGCTGGCCCATCCTCCAGCACGTTCTCGCCACACTCACCGGTACCGGCACGGACCTGTCGGCGACCGCACCCCACTCCCCCGCCGCCCCGGCCCGCAGCGAGGAGACCGGCGCTCGGCGGCCACTGGCCAAGGGCGCCAACACTGCCGTGACTACTGAGCCGACGACGGTCCGCATCACCGCAACTGGGGCGCCCGTTGATGTGTCCGCTGTGCTCCTCACCCTCAACGGCAAGGTGCGCAGCGACCAAGACCTCGTCTTCTACAACCACCCCAGTCACGACGGAGTCCGCGTCGGAGGCGACACTGCCACCGCCGATCTGAGCCTCATCCCTGGCGACATCGCCTCCATCGCCGTCATCGTCAGCATCGACCTGGAGGCCCAGCCCACCGCGGTCTTCGACCAGCACACCCTCTGGCAGGCAGACATCACTCAGCCCTCCGGAACCCAACTGTCCTTCGCTCCCGGACGCTTCTCCTCGGGCGAGACCGTCACCATCGCAGTAGAGCTCTACCGCCATACGACCGGATGGAAGGCCCGCGCAGTCGGACAGGGCTACGACACCGGTCTGGCGGGCCTGGCCGCCGACTACGGTATTAACGTCGAGGCCTGACGGCCGGAGGGCCGCAGCATCCCGTGTGCGGGGAGAACGTCCAGCTGAGGATGCTTTTGCCGAACAGCGCTGCTGATTCGCCAGGACCATCCCCTCTGACCCCTATTTGAGACAGCTTGCCTGGAATCCATTCAGGGAGCGGGCTGGGCGACGGGCCCGGGGGTTCGATGGTCGTGGGCGTGGCTGAGCAGGTACAGCACTGCCTGGAGGATGAGCGCGACGTGGTGCTTGGGTGGGGTGTCGATCAAGCCGTGGCAGATTTTGTTGCGCAGGTTCATGCCGCGGTCGGGGTCGACGAGGAGGAGTTCCAGGGCTCGGCTCCAATCCGCGGGGAACCCGGCGGCCGGCATTCTGCGGATGAGTGAGCCCAGTTGGTCAACGGTGTCGGGGGTCTGCCCCCTTGGGCGCAGACACGATCGGGACCCGGGAGCGCAGGAGCTGTCGGAGGATCTGCTCGACCTGGGGCAGGGCGATGCACGCCGCCGCGTCGAGCTCCTCCAGCCAGAAGTACCGGAAGGCGTGGGCAAGGGTTCGGGCGCGCGGCTGGGGCAGCACGGTGTCGTGGGCCAGGGCGGTGATCAGCTCAGCCTCGTCGGGTACAAAACGCTCGTGGATGTGGTCGAGTTGATGGGCGGTGAGGTGTCCGAGGATGTCCAGCGCGAGGACCTGCAGTTCGACGGCGTGGTGGTCGTCGGCGTCGACGGGCGGGGTGACCTGGACGGGTCCGGCAGTGTTGATGCGCGTGCGCGGAATCCGCAGCAGACCCTCCTGTACGCGCGCGTCGTCGGCCTGCTCGCGCATCGCCTGATGGACGTCTGCCGTGGTTCGCCACAGGGCGTCTCGCAGGTCTGCGGCGGCGTCGATGCGTGCTCGCGCCCCGTTGAACAGCGCACGTGGGAGCGCGAGTCCGCAACGCATGCGAGTCCATCCCAGGGAGTTAGGATCGGTGTTCTGCAGGGCCATCTCGGCACGCTCCCGCAGCTCGGACAGACCCCGGTCCCGTGCTTCTGTCGCGGCCTGGGTCAGCAGGAGGTGGCGACGGAACCCAGCGTTGATGTCAGCGTCGGCGGCGTCGAGGAGGGCGCTGACGATCTGAGTGTCGATGTCGGTTCGGCAGGGCCCGGGTTCCACCTTCAGCAGCTTGAGGAAGCCGACACGGGCGTGTACATCGCTGGCATAGCGACGTGCGGCGCGTTCCGCGAAGTCCGTGATGTCGTACCGCTGAAGGCGCAGTTCTTGCAGAAGACGGTCCGCGATCCCCGGGTTGTCCTCCGTATCGGCCAGGACGCGTTCGACCAGGGCGACCATGTCCTCGGTGACGCGCTTCTGCTGGTCCTTCTGGTTGAAGGCCCGGGCGAGGTCTCCGGCCCAGCGCAGGCACTCGCTCGCGCGTGACAGCCCGGGGAAACGCTCGGGGGCGGCGAGCAGAAGGGCTGCCGCGTCCAGGTACCCGGCGGCGGCGCCCCGGACGCGATCGCGCTTGCGGCCGTGCCCCGCGGCCAACAGCAGATGATGAAGGCGGCCCCGGACGAACGGGTTACTCACGGCATCGGCGTAGGCGCTCCAGATCTCCAACTGGTCGGCCGTGACCTCGGTCAGGCTCGCAGGGCGCCCCTTGAGCGGGTCGCCGGGAAGCGTCCCGGTGAAGCCCTGCGCCTTCCCGGTCCCGGATAGCCGGAGTCGCAGCGCGGCGAGCTGTGCATCACGCTGCTGTGCGGCGGCCGTGGTCGTGTCGATGTCCGCGGCCGCGAGCACGACTGCGATGGCCTCATAGGAACCGGCGTTCTTCGCCGCTTCCATGAGCGCGCCGAGAACACTCGGTTCAACCTGCGGCATGGGAGCCTCACTTCCGTCGTCGCCAGTATCGGCACAGCTCCAGGCCAGACCCACCGATTTTCTCCGGTCCGGTTCTAACCGGTGTGCGATGCCGGCGGGCTGGAGGTATCGCAGGCTCAAGGTCGTCACATCCCAGGACCGGCTTGGGCGGCATCGAGCTCTCCCCCGCGGTGTGTCTGGGTGCGTGTGGTTGGGCCGCACGCGCCAAGGGGCGGAGCGGTGGCTTGTCCTGTATCCCCGAGGACGCCGGCCGCGGTTGGTGTGCCGCCTACCGCGCCTCGCCCGCAATTAGGATCGTCCCAGGTGGTATCAGGAGCAGCAGTTGCGTGCACGCGCGAGGAACGGGACGGGGCAGGTCATGAATGAGGCGGCAGAAGGCCCCCGGCCTTCCGCGCATCCGTACCTGCTGGACGGGCGGCGGGTGCGGATCGCGGACCTGCTGGCTGCCGGGCTGCTCACTGATCGGCAACCTCTGACGTTCGCGCGGAAGAAGAAGGGCGAGCGGCACCAGGCAGAGGTGACACACGAACAGGGTGGCGCAATCCGGCTCCTGCCGAGCGGGCGGATCTACCGCTCCCCCTCCACAGCCGCGCACGTTGCCGTCGGGTACGGCAGCTTCGACGGCTGGACCGCGTGGCAGCTCGACGGCGGACGGGACCTCGACTCCGTACGCCAGCAGCTCCTTGACCAGGCTGTGGAGGAGAGTGCGCAAACGCCGTCCGAGGACGAGGACGCCGGTGATGAGCCCACCACAGCAGCTCTGAGCGAGAAGGAGCGGCACCTGCGCCTGCGGGCCGCTCGGCAGGCAGCAGCCGAAAACCGACCGCAGACACTGCTCGTGCGTGAGCTGCTGGGATGGTGGGGCGAGTACGGCCGCGGCGTGGTGACGGAGAAGATCGAGACCGCCCTGGCCAACCACAGTCTCGTCACCGTGCCGCCTTTCACGCAGGTCAGTCTTGATACCGCTGTGCAGTTGCAGCGCGCGCCCGTCGAGGAGGCGCCCGGCGATGGCGCCCCGGCCCGGGATGATCTGGACGGTGACGAGGAGCGGCCGGTGAGGGAGCCGGGGCCGACCGTGGGCACGATCGTCTCCGCCATGGGTGAGGTGGTGAGCGTCAGCCCACAGGCAACGCTCGAAAACGCAGTGACCCTGCTGCTGTTGAACGACTTCTCCCAGCTGCCTGTCATAGCCGGCCGCCAGCTGAAGGGGGCGGTGACATGGAAGTCGATCGCCCAAGCCCGCCACCGTAAGGCTGACTGCACGCTGATCGACGCGGTGGTCGATGCCCGGGAGGTCCGCTTCGACCACGATCTCGTCGATGTGCTGCCTGTCCTGGCGGACACCGATTTCCTCCTCGTGCGCGGTGCCCGAGGCGAGATCGGCATTCTGACCGTGGCCGATGTCGCGCTCGCCTACGGCACGCAAGCCACCCCGTTCCTGCTCATCGGAGAACTTGACCGACGCCTGCGTGCCGTCATCACCGACCGCTTCGACCTGGTCGATGTCACGGCCGTGTGCGACCGCGACGGCTCTCGCCGCCTGACCTCGTTCGACCAGCTCACCTTCGGCGACTACCTGAGCGTCCTGGGCAACCGCCAGCGGTGGGAGGAGCTGGGCTGGCCACTGGATCGTGTGGCCTTCACCAAGCGCCTTGATGAGGTCCGTAAAATCCGCAACGACCTGATGCACTTCAACCCCGACCCGCTGCCGCACAATGCCGAGGCCAAAGTCCGCGGGGTCATCTCCATACTCCGGCAGTACGCAGACTGCTGATCCTGCCGCCATGGCTCGCGTGAACGGACAGAGTCGATCGAGCAGCCGCTGCGGCCAGCACGCCCTCGCGGGCGCTGCGTGGAGCGGGTCAGCCAAGGCCGCCGCAGCTGGGCGGGATCAGCACTCGCTCGACGTCAGGGTGCAGCTCCTTACCTCTACCGAGGTTGCCCCGGTGCGGTGTCAGCACGGCCCTGGACCAGCACACCAGCGCCTGAGGAGACGCACGGCAGGTCCCGTGCAGAGTACCTCCGGCTGCCCTGCTCCGGCCTAGGTTCTGTCTCTTTGGCCAGCGTCGGGCCCAGATGAGGATCACGGCGAACGTGGAGTGCCACCTGCCCGCCTGTATTCCCCGAGCGGAGAATCCGGTTGCCTGGGCTGCCAGTTCGTCCACAGATTCGCGATCATGATGTCTCACGCGCGCGGCCTGGTCCTTGAACGCTTCCGCTGGATCGGCGGCCACGCTGACGTCTGGCAGGTCTTCCGTGACCCCGAGGCTCTTGCTGCGGTGGTCCGTGGACTGGCCGGGCCGTTCCGGGAAGACGGCGTCACGGCCGTCTGCGGCATTGAGTCGCGGGGGTTCCTGCTGGGCGCGGCAGCTGCCGTCGAGCTCGGCGTCGGCTTCGCCGCGGTACGCAAGGGCGAGGGGATCTTCCCCGGGAAGAAGGTCACCAGGTGCAGCGACCCCGACTACCGGGGTACTCGCCAGGAGCTGCGTCTGCAGCGGATGGCGGTGGGCCCCGAAGACCGGGTGCTGCTGGTCGATGACTGGATCGAAACGGGTAGCCAGGCGTCGGCTGTGCGGTCGATGGTCGAGGAATGCGGCGGGCAGTGGGCCGGCTGCTCCGTCATTGTTGACCAGACAGCCCCGGCCCGGCGGGCGGACCTGGGCGTCCGCAGCATTGTCACCGCAGCCGAACTTCCGGCTTGGGATGGGCAGTCCTGACACGTGTCCGCCTGGCTGGTTACTCGGTTGACTGGATGTTCTGTCCGATTAGTGATCACTGATGCGATGTGGGACAGGATCGCGCCACTGATGCCGGCCGATCCGGTTCGCGGGCGGCGGTGGGCCGACCACCGCCGCACACTTGAGGCCATCGCGTGGAAGTACCGCACCAGCTCGCCGTGGCGAGACCTGCCGGACGAGCTCGGCCCGTTCCAGACAGCTCACAAGCGCCTGATCAGATGGGCCGTCGACGGCACATGGGAACGCATCCTCGCCGCTCTCCTGGCCGCAGCCGATGCCGAGGACGACATCGACTGGACCGTGTCGGTCGACTCGACCATCGTCCGAGCCCACCAGCACGCCGCCGGCGCACTCAAAAAGGGGCAGCCGACCGAGCCGAACCCGCTGATCACGCCCTCGGGCGTTCCCGCGGTGGGCTGAGCACGAAGGTTCATCTGGCCGCCGACGGCCGGGCACGACCTCTGGCCTTCACCCTCACCGCAGGCCAGGCCGGTTGTCGAATCGACTCGCCGGGCAACCAGGCCGCCGCGGACCCGACTCCTAGCCGATTTTCACGTCCATGACAATGGATGAACCTCGACTAAGTCCTCTGAACTCAAAGGTCTTACCAGTGGAGTTGCAACATCTCCCATCTGAAGTGCCGCACCCCAGTTCAGCAGCATGATCAAATCGGAGCTAGTCACATAGTCGCAGGTCACAAGGCTAGTTAAATCCTGTCGATGAAACTGCCACACCCTAGGTCACAGATCCACCAGTGCGGCAACTATGCAGGTAAGTGACAGGCGAGCAGTCTCTCAACCTCAGGTACTCCAGGTATTGCTCGACCGGCTCCGCGACGCGGTAGTCATCGTCGAGGACCGTCCACGTCACACCTTCCCCCGTGACCACCCGCTGCGTACATGCCACCGTGCCCCGTCTGTCATCGCTGTCAGCGGCACCTCGCCGCTGTACCGGATAACGCACCGCTCACAGAAAGGACACGGTGCACACCGCACTCGTCACAGACGTCAGCGGCTGCGAACACAAGGTGCGGATAACACCTCATCCCGCTCGCCGAGGCTTGGGATTCGGGCGACTCCACCTGGACCGGCAAGCGGCGATACAGGTACGCCAACGACCTCGCAGACAGCCGAGCCCTGGTAGCGGTGACCGCCCGTCCAACCGCCAAAAAAGCGATCAGGACGTGTCCGAGTGGCTGCCTGACGACGCGGTGGTGTGCCGGTACGTGGCCGACTGGACGGCGATCAAACTCCGCTGGAACCTCACCGTCCACCCGGCCGAACAGCAGACCCTGACCAACCTCGCCGCCAACTGCCCGAACGCCCCGGTCACCGTCGCCATCGCTGACTGACCCCGTCGTCCGTCGCCCAGCATGACGCCGGGCGACGGGCCCAGCCCTCAGCCAGGAGATTGTGAGGGTGCGGCTGGACCGGGCCGTGTCAGCAGCCCCGGGGCGGTGATCCGGAGAAGGTCGGCAGCCACCGCGGAGGGGACGTCGTGCAGCTGACGATCGACACCTACGGGCAGGAGATAGCCGCCGTTCAGGCCGCCTACGGGCTGCGCCCCGTCCCCTCCTGACGACTGGCCGGAACCACCAGCCCTCGACCCACGCCCCGGCCCGCAGGACCTGGACAGCGATGACATCGGGGACGGCTGGAGCGAGCAGGCGCTCTTCCGGGTGATCGCCTCCCTGATGCCCGGGGCTCGCGCGGTGCTGCGCCGGATCATCGACCTGGGAGGCACCGCCTCGTTCGACGAAGTGCAGCAGTACTTCACCGACCCCCCGACCACCCCGATCACGAAGGCGAAGATCGGCGGAACCCTCACCAGCCGTCCAGGCGGTACAGCGCCGCGTCGGCCCGGCCGGCTCGGCCCGACTGCTCCAGCGCGACGAGCGGGCGCGGCTCTACCACATCGACCAGGGGCTCGTGGAAGGGGTCAAGCGGGCCTTCGCGATCGCCGATGCCGGCCCCGACCTGCTGCGCGGTGAACTCGCCGTACGCAACGGCGCCTGGCCGTCGACGGCCAGGCAGGAGTCGGCATCCAGTGGCCACCAGAAGTGTTCAACAACAGAGGGCGTCCATTCACGAACTGCCCATGATTAAATCTGCCGTATGCATGGGACAGTCGCAGGATATCCGTGGGGTACGTTCTGGACCGCCGCTGGCGTATTCGTGACACTCGGCGTAGGCATCGGTTCCCTAGTGGTCCCGCGGATCTTGGGCACAAAGCGCCACCGTCTCACATACTTGATGGAGACAGACCAGCTCCTTGGTTCGCATAGCAACCTCGCAGGGACATTGCAGGTCACTCTGGTTCCTCCTGCTGGCCCTAGCAGTACGCCACCTCTGACAGACCCTCACGTCGTGCGTCTACATCTGGCGAATGCCGGGCGTGACGACATCAACGGCAGCGACTTCGAAGGAGCAAGGCCGATCAAAGTGGACATCACGGTACCGATCCTCGGGTTTCTCGACGCTTCCTCAACTCCCCCGAGCGGCACCGCACCCCCCGCTTCCTACCAGGGCACCGTACTGGAAGTCGGACCTGGCCTTATTGCCAAGAAGCAGACGGTCACCTACGTACTATTGACCGATGAAAAGCCGAAGTTGGCGATGCGGCACGAGCTACGAAGCACCGACGTCAAAAAGGGAACTCCGAGCGTTCCATGGGACCGAGAAAAGGTGAACCTTTACCGCCGTGTGACTTATGTGACGATGTTTTTGTTCTTGGCGAATATCATCATTACTTTTCTGTCATATATTTTAGTGCCAGGTTAAACACCCGCCGTTTCCGCTCTTGGTCCCGTCCGACTACGCGGTGCGTCAGCGCAGGGTCGGCGGCCGGTCGTTGGTGTTGGCGAGCATCCGGCGGACGGTCTCCGGGTGCCAGCGCTCCCCACGCTCGGGCCGGTGCCCTCGGCCTCATAGCATCGCTGCTACCGGTAGTAGCACTGACGGCTGATCCCGCAACGCTTCAGCACCCCCGATCACCGAGCAGCATCACCCACCACCCCACTGAGCAACCGTGCAGCAGACACCACAGCGCCCCGGAGCAACCAGCTGTCCGGGGCGCTGCACGGGTGTTCGGGAAGCCCCTACGCCTCGACGTACGCGATGCGCGAGCGCGGCGGCCGGACTGCCCGTCCCGCAGGGTGGCCTTGGTTCCAAGCCGCACGGTGGAGAAGTATGAGGCGAGGCCCCAGTGGCCCGCGCTCTTCCGGAGGGCCTGCTCACTCCCCCGGAAGTTCGACCAGAGACAGCAGAGCGCCGAGCACCACAAAGAGGGCAAGGAACGCGGCAGTGGCCGTGTCGCTGACGAAGCCGTCGACCACGTAGCCGCCGATGAACAACCACGCCACCGTCCCGAACAGGACGAGAAGATGGTTGCCCCGCGCGCCCAGCAGGCGCATCCCCACCCACAACAGCACCGGCATCGACAGCAGGCCCGCAATCATCGCTAGCAGGCTCTCGAACCACCCCGCGCCCATCACGCGCCCATTGGCCTCAGCTACTTCGTCTGCCCGCTCCAGCAGGGAGGCCCACATCCAGTAGCAGGCGGTTGCCGCCACGGCCGACACGAGTGTGCCCTTCACCCCGCGGGCAGTCCTGCTCTTCGTCACATCCCCACCGTTTCACGAAACAGTGGTGGAAACCTGAGTACAGGTACTCAGGCCCCGCCTCCCGTAGCCCCTTCGGGCAGCTCGCCTCTGCGGTGGCCCGTGCTGATCCAAGTCCGATGACGAGAAGCCCCGATAGGGGCTTTCCCCGTCATGCGCTGGTCAGTGGCGGGTGACGGTGTAGCCGGCATCGTTGACCGCGCGAGTCCACGCGTCACGGTCGAACCACGTGGCGATGTCCGGCTGCATCTCGGTGATGGTGCGCATCCGGGCCTTGCAGTCGTGGCCGGCCGGACCACGGCTGCCATCACAACCGGTGCAGCCGTCCTCGCCGTTGATGTGGCCGGCCATCCAGGCGTTGACCGCCACGTTGACGATGACGCCGTACAGGTCGCAGCCGGTCTGTGCCAGGGCGTCCGGGACGCCGGCGAGGCCAGCGCCGGCTCGGGGTTGCCGACCGGCGGCATCGGCGTGTGCCCGGCACCCTCGGTCGCGCTGCTCTCTTCGAAGGCGCGCGCGTTGTGGGCGAGACGGTCAGCGAGTACTGAGGCGTCGAAGTACCGCCAGGCGGAACGCACGTGGATCCCGAGCCGCTCAGCCACGGTGCTGATGTTCTTCTCGATGGTGTCCTCAACGGTCGAGGGGGCGAGCGTCACCCCACGGTGAGCCGGCTCAGCGAGCGTCTGGGCAACGGCTTCCTTGAGGGCCTTGGTGTTTCGCACGGCCGCATCGTAGATGTGCAGGTGCAGCCGTCGACGGCTTCACCTGTCTTGGCCCGGCAAAGATGCGCGGCGTGCGTGCTCCCGGCTGAGGGGCACGGCCGGATGGTGCCAGGCCCCACGGCCGCTGCGGAAGGTTGGCCGAAAATGGCTGTGCAAGGAGGATTGGTGTGCATGCATAAGGGGAGATGTTCAGTGCTGCATAAGAGATGCAGCATTCGGAGTGAAACGAGGAATCAGCGTTGAGCCACGTTCATCCGCTCGCCAACGGCCTGCGCACCGACCACCCGGTGCCGGGCCTGCCCTTCGTCGACGACTCCCACCTCCCCCTCGACGAGGGCCCGGAGGCCATCGAGGCCGTCGGCCGCAACAAGGGCGACGGCAGGTGGGGCCGCTACGACAAGAACCGCGTCGACGACGGCTGGCACGCCTTCACCACCGACCCCAAGCAGCACACGCTGGGCTGGTCGGTGCGCTACCACCCTGAACACGGCCGGACCGTGCTGCTCATGCGCGACGGCGACACCTCCTCCTGGCACACCCAGTGGTCGGCGGACGAGCTGCTGTTCCGCGCCGGCGGCTACTGGTGGAACGGCGACACCTGGTACCGGCCCGGCCAGGTCTGGGACCCCATCGAGCAGGACTACGAACGGCGCAAGGCCCGCCTGGCGGTCACCGTCACCGCCGCCGACATGCTCGACGGCCGGGCCGACCCGGCCAGGGCGTACGTCGGCAAGGTCACCACCTTCGACCCCGACGCCCCGCGGCCGGACCACTGGCCCGACCACCTGGCGCTGTGGGCCCAGCACCACCAGGAGCAGGAGAACGCGCTGCCGCTGGAGCGGTGCGTGGTCGACCTCTCCAGCCCCGAGCTGACCGCGGCGCAGCTGATCGGGGCCCCGGAGATGGCCGAGCTCGGCGGCATCACCGCCTCCACGCTGCGCGCCTACATCTCGCGCGGCAACAGCGAGGTGCCCCTGCCGCAGGCCACCATCGGCGGCCGCGACCAGTGGGCGCGCGCGGTGGCCGAGGACTGGGTGGAGGCCCGCCAACGCTCCTACCAGGGCATCGACGCCGCCATGTCCGCCGGCGACCGCGACAACCTCTCCCCCGGCGCGGCCGATGTCCGCGACCGGTTCGTCACCGACTTCCATCGCACGCTCTGGGACCGGCCCGACGTGCGCAAGCGGTGGGTGCTGCGCCAGCGCAACACCGAATCCGTGGCCGAGATCGCCAACGAACTGGCCTGGTCCGTCGCCGCCAGCCTCGACCGGATCATCCCCACCCAGCATCTGGGACGGGTCGTCCAGGGCGCGGTGATGCACGACTTCGCCGAGTCCGTCGAGATGTTCGCCGACGAGGCCAAGAAGCCAGGGAAGCGGTCCTGGTGGCATTTCAACCTGACCCCGTCGGTGGCCAAGATGCTCGACTGGTACGTCCGCCACTTCCCCAGCGACGCGTACTCCACCATCGGGGAAATCCAGCGCCAGGCCCACACCACGTGGAACGCGCCGGCCGCGGACACGCTGAGCGCACTGCGCTCAGCACTCTCGCTCGACGGCACGCTGACCGAGCAGCAGCGCCAGACCTACTTCGCGCTGCTCGAACCGCATGAAGGCACCGACTGACACCGCCCCGTCGGGCAGGTGAGGGGGCCGGAGCCAATGCCAGTGGCTCCGGCCCCCTGCACGTGACCGTACCGGCGCGTGAACGCCGCGGCGGTGCTGATCGCGGCCCTTTGCCGTTGCCCTCAGGACCCGGAACGACGACGTCCCTCCGGACCTCTTGGAGGCTCAGACCGACTGGTACCGCACGTACCAGCAGCTCGCGGAATCCGGCCCGGCCGCCAGCATCTCCGTACGCCCCCGGCGAGCCGGGGCAGCGCCGGGGGGATGGGTCTGCTGCATCACGAGGTCCGGCGGGAAGCGTTCGCGGTGGCGTCACACTTCGGGGACGGCTTCTGCGATTGCGGACCGCTTGTTCTGTCACGTCTACGGCCGTACGTGACGTGGCATACGTCACCGGGTTCGTGCGGGTGTGACGTGTGGGGGACGCGTGGCGCAGTCGGAGTGGGGCGGCTGGTGATCGGCGAGTCGGATCCGCAGGTTCTCCGTGTCTGCGGATCTCTTTCTCCGGTACGGGCGGAGAGCTCTGCCCGTACCGGAGTCCGCGCCGGTCCCGGACCGCGGTTGTGGTCCCGGTCGCCTCACACAAGAGACCACTGACGAAGGAAGCGTGCTTCATGAGCTACAACGCCCAGATCGAGACCCGCGAGATATCCGACGCCGACCTGGACGGCGTTGCCGCCGGCGCGGCCGGTCTGGCCCTGCAGGGCGGCTACCCGGGCCACCTGGAAGGCATCGGCGGCGCCGAGCTGGCCGGCCACAGCGTCATCGTGGACGGTGCGGCGAACCTGCAGAGCGGCCAGGCAGGCCTCAACGTCACCGCCGCCTGATCAGCCGTAACGGCTGAGCATCCTCGATGCCTGAACCCCCTCGGCCACACTGTCGCCGAGGGGGTTTCGTCATACGCACGCGCCTCGCGGCTGCATCCGCGGACCTGAGCTCAGGCGGGCCTCCGCGATCGCCGATACCCACCCCGACCTGCTGCGCGCTGAACCCACGCCACGCGTCACAGCGACCTCGCTGACCGTCATCACCCCCGCCGGATCCGGTGCCGTCCCCGTGACGGTCACCACCCCGGGCGGCACCGGCACCCTCGGATACTTCTACTACAGCCCCTTCCCCGCCCTGACCGGCATCAGCCCCGCCGCGGGCCCCGTCGCAGGCAGCGACCAGGAGATCGTCATCACCGGCCGCAACCTCGCCGGAGCCATCGACGTGTACTTCGGCCCCACCCGCGCCGTCATCCAAACCGTCTCCGACACCCAGATCACCGTCAGGGCCGCCGGTGCCCCGGCCCCGGGCGGCAACGCCGTCACCGTGACCACCCCCGGCGGGACCGCCGACGGCCTGTCCTACACCTACCTCGCCCCGTCCACCGTCACCGGCATCAGCCCCAACACCGGACCGGCCACCGGCGGCACCGAAGTGACCATCACCGGCACCGGCCTGGCCGGCACCGACCAGGTCACCTTCAACGGCACCCCGGCACCCTTCGCCGTCGTCTCCGACACCACCCTGACCGCCACCACCCCGCCCAGCGCCACCGAAGGCACCGTTCCTGTCACCATCACCGGCCCCGGCGGCACCCCCACCACAACGTTCACCTACGTCCCCGAACCCGACACCTGACCGGTTCAGTGATCGACACCGCCACCAACGCCGTCACCACCACCATCCCCGTCGGCACCGGCCCGTTCGCCACGTAACCTCCGTGCGCGGGCAGATCACACGACCCCGGACCCACTCCATCCGGGGTCGTCGCGTTGAGCAGGAGGAGTCCACGCCCTACCAAGATCACCCCTTGGCGCTGATGGCTGTTCCGTGCCAGGGCCAGCCTCGGCCGCAGACGCGGCGCACGGTGGCGATCCTGCCCGCAGGGGCACAGGAAGGTCAGCGGCTTCCGGCCGAGACGGAGCCGCCACTGAGCACCCGCCAAGTACAACGCTCAGGACTCGCCAACTAGAACGCTCACTCGCCAACTACGGCGCTCAGTCACACTCGACGGGCGGCCGGGTCCGGCGTGCCGCGGGGCGGGAAAATCAAACACTTGATGCAATATGTCCATGCGATGCCCCACTTTTCCCGAGGACCTGATCGCCGCGCAGAGTGCCTGGGATCGCACCTATCGGGTGCTCGCCGATCCCGCTCAGCATGAACGGAGGACTGCGCTGCGACGACGGCTGCTGGAGCTGTCTGCGCGAGTGTGATGGCACCCCTACTGGCGCACGGCCGGGCCGGGTCACCGGGTGGCCTTGCGCATGCGAGCGCGCGAGCTGGAGTCCGGAGTCGGGTAGATGCGCAGTACGGGTGGTGATCAGCAGCCGACCGGTGCCATCCCGGCCGCAATTACGCTGACGCTGCCCGACGGGCAGACCTTCTCTGGGGTTGAAGACGTAGCGCGAGGCAGGCTTTGAGGACTTGATGCAGCTCAGCGCCGGTGCAGTTAACCGTATCGGGTGCCACAGCTGTGGCGCCATCGCTGAATCGGGCGATGGCGCCATCCCAGGGGGTGGAATTTCCATAAGGACTCTGATCTCACTGTCGACCTCACTCGCTGTCAGTTGCAGCCTTGTCAGAAGTCGACCCATACCGGGCAGTTCGTGCACAAGGACTTGGAAGCGAGGCGGCGTCATCGACCAGCTCCCAGAGCTGCCTGGCTGACTTGAGGCCAGCCAGTGTCCAAGGGGGGCGCGGCCAACGTTCACCTGTCGGCCGCGTCCGGGCCAGGGGCTCGCGGCGGGCGCTCGCTCTGTGTCAGACCGTCGACGACCAGGTCGTAGGAGTGCTCGACCACATCGTTGACCAGCTGCTTCGTGATGCCCCGCCCGGCCCCCAGCGAGATCCAGTGCCGCTTGTCGAGATAGCGGCCCGGGGTGATCGAGGCGTAGCCGCGCTCCAGTGCCCGCGCGTCCTGGGGCTCGCACTTGACCGTGATGATCTGTTCGTCCGGGTCGTCGGTGACGATCAGGAACACCTTGTCCGCGACCTTGTACACGTCGAGTCGCGGGTGAAGGAGCGGCCGTCGGGGAGGGCGAGGGCCGCCTTGCGGGCGGTGTCCTGGAGGCGGTCACCGGCCGTGCTCACCGGGCCGCCCGCGTGCTGGTGCCATAGGTATGCGGGTCGACGGGCTGCTCGACCTTGGACAGGTGGGCGACGACGAGCAGGTAGGAGTCGGTAACGAGTTCCCTGACGAGCTTCTTGTCGACGTCTTTCCCGCCCTCCAGAGTGATCCAGTGCTTCTTGTTCATGTGGTAGCCGGGGGTGATGTGGCTGTTGTTTTCCCGGAGAGCATGGGCCTCGTCGGGGTCCGCCTTGAGGATCACGACAGGGCGCCCGGGGACCTCGGTCATCAGCATGAACACCTTGCCTCGCACCTTGAAGACCTCCCAGTCCGGGCCGAAGGGATGCTCTAGCTGGGCTCCGGGCAGTTCCTCCGCGCACTCGGCGGCGAACGTCTGCAGGGTCGATCCGTTCATGAGTGTTTCCTTCCTCTGGTGGTGGCAGGCAGGAGCGTCGGCCAAGGGACGCGGACGGCATGCCCCATCCTTTTCCCTGAAGCGGGCAATCGGGCGGTACGCTGCGGACACGTGATGGTCGACAAGCGACACTCCAGGCGTTCTCCACGCGTCGGACGCAGCGGGCAGGCCGCGGTTCCGCTGTACGGTTTCCATCCCCCGGTCGGCACTCCGTACGGCCTTGAGGTGAGCACCGTCGAGGACTTCTTCGCCAAGCACGATGACTGGCCGTGGAATCCGCCCCGTCCGGGCCGCGCCACCTTCCACTACCTGATCCTCGTCACCGAGGGTGAGCTGCTCCACGATGTCGACCACGTAACGCGGACCGTGGCCTGCGGGCAGTGGCTGTGGGTGCGTCCCGGGCACGCGCAGTGCTGGCATCCGCCGGGTGCCGCCCGTGGCTTGTTCATCCTGTTCGAGCCGGAGGTGCTGACGTCCGACGCCGCCCGCCTGCTGGCCCCGCTCACCGCGCACGAGGCCCCTGCCGTACTGAGCCCGCACCCCGATGACGCGGCCTGGCTGCGGCAGACGGCGCTCCAACTCCTGGACGAGCACCGTGCACTGGGGCGCCGCCGGCTCGATGTCCACCACGCCCTGCGGCGCAGCCTGCTCGAATCACTGCTGCTGCGCCTTGCCAACTCCCCGGAAGTCACCTCCACCGGCGCGTTGGCGGGCGGCACGGGCCGCAGGGACACGTACGCACGGTTCGTGGACGCCCTGGAGCTGCACTTCCGGGAACTGCACCGGGCTGCGGACTATGCCGGGCTGCTCGGCTGTTCGGTTCGTACCCTCAGCCGCGCGGCCCGGGACGCCACCGGCAAGGGGGTGCGTGAGGTCATCGACGAGCGGCGGCTGCTCGAGGCCCGGCGCCTGCTGGGAGGTGCCGGTTGGGACGCCCGGGCTGTGGCCGTCCATCTCGGATTCACCGATCCCGCGAACTTCGGCCGCTTCTTCCGTGGCCACACCGGTCTCACCCCGGCCGCCTTCGCGGCCCGCGAAACCAGGACCGGCATGTGAGGCGGGCGCGGCACAAGCCCACGGCCGCCAGGCGATCGCGACGAGCTTGCCCAGCGGCACCGTGACGTCGATGTCCTTGAGGTTGCGCATGCGTGCCCCGTGAACCTTGATCGCGTCCGGAGCGGGGGCCGGACCGGGGCCGGCCGTCTCCTTCGATCGCTGCTCACGGGCCCCTTTGATCCCCGGTCAGGACGCGATGGCGCCTGTCGCGGTTTGGGTGAACGCCCAGTTGGAGTGCACGATGCGCCAGTCGCCGTCAATCAGCCGGTACGCCTCGGTGGCGTTCCAGGCGCGAAGCTGCCGCTCGTTGCCGTTGTCGTCGAGCACGTAGGTGTTCAGGTTGTAGGCCAGGACGGCGAAGTCACCGCCGTCGCTGACGTGCACGACGGGATTGCGGTACTCGTTGCGCACGATGTGCGGGTTGGAGTAGATCGCCTCGATGTGGGCGACAGCCGCGTCACGGCNGTAGATCGCCTCGATGTGGGCGACAGCCGCGTCACGGCCGACGACCAGGTCTTTTTCGATCGGGTCGAAGTAGCTGATCTCCTCGGCGTAGTTGTCGAGGTAGCCGCGGTTGTCGCCGACGGCACGCCGCACGAACTGGGCCGGCAGATCGCCGGCGAGGACCGCGTGCGGTGGCGGCGCGACGAGCAGCGTTTCACCCAGTCGATGCCGCAGTCGACCGACTTTGTACGCAAGCTCTTCCAGCAGCACGGCGAGGAGATCAGCGAACTCGAAGTCCACCGCGCCTCGCTTGAACAGACTTATCTGGCACTTGTGCACGAGGCGGAGGCTTCACGATGACCTGTGCGATACGCGTCGGCCTGACGCGCGGCCTGATCGAGCTGCGACAGTCGTTCACCAACGGAGCGGAGCTGTCCAGCCACCTGCTCTGGCCACTGCTGATGCTGGGCGCCTTATGGTTTATGCGCGACGCGGAGTTCGGGAGCACGGGGCTGCTGCTCGGCACCCTCGCGCTGCCGAGCATCCTGGGCATGAACGCCTCCTTCGGCATGGTCAGCATGAGCCAGCTGCTCACCGCGGAACGCGAGGACGGCACTCTCCTTCGGGCCAAGGCCACCCCCCACGGCATGGCCGACTACCTCGTCGGCAAGGTCCTCTCGGTCTCCGGCGGGCTACTGGCCGACCTGACGATCTTCCTGATCCCCGGGCTGTTCCTCATCGACGGGCTCGACCTCGGTGTGGACGCGTGGCTGGGTCTTGCCTGGGTCGTGGTGCTCGGCATGGTGGCCACCTTGCCGATCGGCGCCATACTCGGCTCTCTGTTCACCAGTGCACGCTCCCAGGGGCTGATTCAGCTGCCCCTCCTCGGGATGATCGCAATCTCGGGCATCTTCTACCCCGTCACCGCGCTGCCGGAGTGGCTGCAATGGATCGCCCAGGTATTCCCGGTCTACTGGCTTGGCCTGGGCATGCGCTCCGCACTGCTGCCGTCCGACGCTGTGGCCGTCGAGATCGGGGAGTCGTGGCGGCACCTGGAGACGGTCGGAGTACTGGGCGCCTGGGCGCTGTTCGGCCTGCTCGTGGCACCGGTCGTACTGCGCAGGATGGCGCGCAGGGAGTCCGGCTCCAGCATCGCCGCGCGCCGCGAACGCGCCCTGCAGAAGGTCGGGTGAGGTCAGTGCGAGCCGCAGCCAGCGGAGCGGGTACGGCCACCGGGCGCCGCGATTCCCACAAGAAGAGCCAGACGGGGTGCGGACGGACAGGGCTGCGCGCCCTCCTGGTGCCGACCGTCGTCACAGCGCCGAGGCACTTGTCTGCCTCTGACCGGTGTCAGTTCTCATCGACATTTTCTGGCTCTGTGATCAACAAGCGCTGCCCAAACTAGGTGATAAACGGTGTCGCTTGTCAGTTACGGAGCCAGGGTAGGGGGAGAGACCGTGCGCAGCGAACTGACCGAGGACGACATCCGTCGCGCCCTGGAGTTCGCGGACCGCGCCGTTGCCGCCGCCGGCGTACTCCGATGACCTCATCGCGGATGAAGTCGTCCCGCTGCAGGACTTCCTGCGAGCCCGACTCCGCGAGCTCAAAGCGCGACAGCCTGTGGGCAGCGAAGAGCACTTCGCTGCCCACGCCCTGCTCAATGCGATGCTGTCCACGGCTATGAGGCTCACCGAGGAGATCAGGGCGTGGCGGAGTGCCGTCGCGGAGGGGCGCAGCGAAGAGCCAGGACTCATCCAGACCCTGCGGCGGAACCTCAGGGATGGCTTCAACCTGTTGGTCTGGGTCGCCAGGCAGTGGCGCGAGCACCCAGATCACGCGGCGCACTGGCGGTCGCGGCACTACCTAAATCCGGCCCATCGAGCGTCCCGCGCAGAGCCAGCGGGCGGTGACACTCCGCTGACACTGTCCGCGGGCCGTACGCCCGGAGGCGCATCCGTGATCTGCGGAGCCTCCTTGAAGCCGTGGGTCAGGCGCCTTGGCTGTCGGTCTGGCGGCTTGCGACGTAGTCGGTCCAGTTCCGCTTGACGAACTTCGCCCAGCGCGTTGCGTTGTCGATGTTGGTCCCGGTCAGGGCAGCGAGGACCGAGGTGCAAGGCAATTTGGCCCGTTTCGAAGAGTTCCACGCCTTCGACGTGCACAACCCCCACGTCTACCGCGCTNCCGACGACCAGGTCTTTTTCGATCGGGTCGAAGTAGCTGATCTCCTCGGCGTAGTTGTCGAGGTAGCCGCGGTTGTCGCCGACGCTCCACCGCTCGTTGAAGGATTTCTCCAGTTCCAGGATGGTCTTGCTGATTTCTTCCTTGCTGGCACCCATGACAGTCTCCTTTTCGTGCATGCCGACGGTCGGCTCCGAGGGCGGCGGCGGATGTGTGTGTTTCTCAGTCGTCGAGCAGCACCACGTGCTTGCCCGGCGTCGTGCCGGCCTCGACGTCGGCCTGGGCATCGCGCGCCTGCTCCAGGCCGTGGTAGACCTTCGCGACCGGGGCCTTGGGCCGCCCGGCGGCGATGGGTTGCAGTTGCTGCTGGAACACCTGCGCCGGCAGGTCGGTGGCCCGCCCGCGTAGCTGGTCAGCCGCACCCCGCTGGGGATCATGAACGGGGTGAAGTCAGAGATCGTCCACTGGCCCGCCAGGGCTCCGGTGAAGCAGACGGTGCCGTGGCGGCGGACGATGCGGAAGGTGTCGGCGAGGACCGAGCAGCCCACCAGTTCCAGTACGGCGTCGACGCCGTACGGCATCAACTCGCGCACTTGGTCGGCGATGGTGCCACCATCGACCAGAGGATGGTCGACACCCACGGCCCGCAGTTCCCCGGCCCGGTCCGGGCTGCGAGTGGTGGACAGCACGGTGCTCCGAGGTCCTTCGCGATCGTGGCCGCGCTCAGCCCGACCGTGGAGGTGCCGCAGCGGATCAGCAGCGTCTGCCCCGCCTGCAGAGTGAGGCCCGTGGCGAGGGAGCCGTAGGCGGTCTGGAACATCTCCGGCAGCGCGCCGGCCACTTCCCACGGGAGGCCGGTCTCGAACGGGATGACCTGCCCTGCGGGGACGGTCACGTACTGCGCGTACGAGCCGTCGAAGGACCGGCCCATGCCGCCCATCATGGTCGCCACCTGTTGCCCCGGGCGCAGCCCGCTGTCCTCGTCGGCCTGGTCGACCACACCGACGCCCTCGATGCCGGGGATCCGCGGGTAGGTGGCCTCCGGGTCCGACTCGCCCTTTCGTGTGGTGACCTCGGACTCGTTGACGCCGAACGCCTTCACCTCGATGCGCACCCATCCGGGCTGCGGCTCGGGCATCGGCACCGTGGTGGCCTGAAGGGCATCCAGGCCGCCGGGCTGAGTGACGACGGCGGCTCGCATCGTCGCAGGGGCGGCGCCTGCGGAGGATACTGCACGCTTGTCCATGCCAGTTCCTTGCTTATCGTGTACGGCCCGCAGGATCGCCATTCGCCATGCTGCGGCCCGGGGGCGAGGTGGTCGCCGCAGCACCTATCGACCTGAAGGTGGTCGCGCCGCATGCGGGACGGTGTGCTCCCCAGGCCGCGTGCCCCTCGTCATGTGTGGTGTGGCGTAGGCGGGCAACCACCATGACACGCCGGTCATGTGCAGCCGGCTCGCGGATGACCAGGCCGGCGTCCTGCATGCGGCGTAGCGCCTTGGAGATGGTGGACTGGTCCACGCCGAGGCATTCGAGCAGCTCGGACTGGGACCGGCCGTCCCGGTCAAGAAGGTGCATCAGCAGCAGGCATCTCTCGGTGCGTGTTGGTGTGGTGAAGGGCTGGGCCCCGGTGTCCAAGTTCTTGTCGGCCAGGCCGGTTTTGGCCAGACTCGTCCTGGAACTTCTTCTAGCCAGGGGGGCGGGATGAGGCGTTCGGCAGGCAGTGATCCGGCAGGGGGCGGGTCGGGGCATGTGGGGGCGTGGTCCGGTGGGGAGTTGGCGCGGAAGGATGCCGTCGGCGCCGGGCCCGCGCCCTCGCTCGCGGAGGTCGTCGGGACCACCAGAGGGCTGTCGGAGGACGCGGTGCTGTGGATCGCGGCGGGGCTAGCCGGGGCGCTGGCCGTGCTGCACCGGGCCGGGCGGGCGCACGGGGACGTGCGGGCCGGGAACGTGCTGCTGACGCGAGGCGGGCCGCGACTGACCGGTGACGCGCCGGGGCGGGGCGGCGGGGCGTCCGTGCCCGCGGCCGACATGGTCGCGCTGGGGATGCTGTTGGTCGCCGCGTACACCGGCGTCAGCAACCGACGGCCCAACCTCGACAATCTGCCGGTGCGGCTGCGGCAGGTCGTCGCCGTATGCCTGGCCGAGGATCCGGAGGAGCGGGCGACGCCCGCCCAACTGCTGGCCGTAATAAGGGGGTTGGAGCCCGAGGCTCCCGTCTGGACGGTGGAGGTCGACGACCTGATCACTCCCGCCGACGGCCCCGTCGACGCCGCCCCGCCCTCGGACACCCCGGTCGAGGCGCCGCCGCGCCCGGAGCCACACGGTCTGTCCGGGGCTCGGCTCGCCCTCGTGGTCGTGGCCGCGGTCCTCGTCGGCGTGGTCGTCACGGCGCTACTGCTCCTGGTGCCGGGCCGCGACGGCGGCACCCGCACTGCCGACGCCCCGGTGACGAGCAGACCGACCCGGCTCCAGCCGACCGAGGACGACACACCGCAACAGCGGACGACCCCGCAGCAGGAGCCGAGCGAGGAGCAGACCCCCTCCACCGATCCTGCCACCCAGCCCGCCACGCACACCAGCCAGGCACCGCCCGCCCCGACCCCCCAGCGGACCCGGCAGACCGGGGCGATCAACGACTGCTCGGGCAAGCCCCTGACCGAGCCCGTCTCGCTCCTGCTGTTCTGCGGGGACGGCAAGGCCATGCTGCACGACCTGATCTGGACCGACTGGGGCAGCGCCACGGCCACCGCGCAGGGCGTCGTCTCGGAGGTGGTCTGCCAGCCGAGCTGTGCTGACGGCCGGGAGGTCACCTCGGCCGCCACGGTCGTCGTCACCGGCCTTACCGGCGGCCGCTACACCCTCATGGAGATCAGGGCCCCGCAGTCGCCCACCGGCCCCGACGCCCAATACACGCTCGACCGGCTCGGCCCGACCTACCGGGGCTGACCCCGCTCACACCCCCCACGCCGTGAACGCCGCCCAGTGCACGGGGGAGGCGAAAGGACGTTCGTCGGCGTCGCGCTCGGGCCGGGCGTACCGTCCGGCCAGGGCCGCGAGGTGGGGGTGGGCGTCGGTGTACCGCGCGAGGCCGGACCAGGTCAGCCGCCGCAGCCAGGTCCGCGCCGCGCGCAGCGCGGACACCGGAGGCTCACCGTGCGCACCGCCGACGGGGGCGAGCAGCTCGTACAGGCGGGTCATCAGCAGCGCCGTCGCCAGGTCGTTCACCTGCCACAGGCTGGTGATCACACAGGCGGCCCCGGCCTGGAGGAAGCCGCCCGGCAGCCCGGTGAACTCGTCGGGCGCGTCGATGACCTCGTACCGCCCGGAGTGACAGGCTCCCGCCACCACCACTCGGCAGTGCGGGAGTTGGCGTCGTATGAGCGCGTCCAGATCCAGGATGCCGTCCGCGAGCGCCAACGTGCCGCCCTGTCCCATGAGTTCCGCGCTCCCGTGGCAGCTCAGATGCAGATAGGACGCCTCCGTGAGATGCCCGAGCAGCCACTCGACCGTGGCATCGTCCCCCACGGCGGACACGGTCTCCCCGCCCGCCTCGAACAGCCCCCGGATCTCGGCCAGTTCACTGCGCGCGCCCGGCAGCGAGCCGTCGGGATCCGAGACGGCGACCAGCCGCGGCACGAGCGACGGCGGCCGACCGGCGGCGACCCGGGAGGCGGCGTACACCCCGGCCGACGGAGCGAGCGTCAACGTCCCCAGATCATCGAGCAATTCACCACCCTCCCCCACCGGAACGGCCTGCAAAGGCACCTGCCCCAGCAGCCCGGTCGGTACGACGACCACATCGTGCCGCGGATCCTCCGCCAGCAGCCCGGCGAGGGGCCACAGCAACGGGGCGAGCGCCCGCAACCGCTCCAGCGCGCCCGGCAGTTCGCGCCGCCGCTTGAGCGCACCGGCCTGCTGAACCAGGAACAGCCCTGCCTCCGGGGCCTCTAGGTCCAGCGTCAGGAGCCGGACGATCGAGGAGCTGGTCACCTCGGGGACGAACACGGCGCGCACCCCGGCCCGCGCGTCCCGCGGCACCACGAGGACACAGCTGCCCCAGACCGAGTTCACCAGATAGGCGAGCGGCATCCCGCCCGCCGCCCGGACGACATCCGCTACCTCGGTCGTCCGCAGAAACCCCTCGAAGCCGGGGATCGCCCGGATCTCCTCGACCACGGTGCGCACACCGCGCTCGGCTGCAGCCTGCGCGCCCACGGAGGCGACGAACCCTCCAGCCGCAGGGACGAATCCACCGGTCGAGGGGACGAATCCACCGGCCGGGGCGGCGGACCCCCCGTCCGGGGTGACGCCCCCCTCCGAGGCGGCAAACCCTCTGGTCGGCTCGGCGCCCGCCCCCTCGACCCCGGCGACCACCACCCGGTACCGCTCCCGTGCCTCCCGGTACCGGCGGGCCAGCAGCGGATCGACCCCCTCCAGCGCCGCCAGATCCACCGTGTCCCGCCCGGCCACCGCCGACAACTCACGGGCGAGCCCCCGCTCGATCGCCTCCACCGCACGCTCCGGGCGCCCCGCGCGGGCCAGCAGGAACGCGGCCTGGCGGGCGGTTCCGCGCGTCAGCAGGAGCACGCCCCGGCGGCCGGCGGCGGTGATCTGGGCGTCGTAGAGTGCGTGGACGGCAGTCAGCATGCCCGACGCCACATCGGCCGCGCCGCCCCAGCCCTCGGCCGCGGCGAGCGCGTCGACCGCCTCCCTGGCGATGGACAGATGCAGGAACGGAAAGACACGCGGCGGTACGGCGGCCAGCGCCGCGCGCCGCAGCCGTAGGCCCTCGGCGCTCCCCGGACCGTCGAGCAGATCGGCGGTCCGGGCCAGGAGCCAGGTGGCGCGGCTGATGTCGAGGAGCCCCGGGTGCGCGGCGTCGAAGGCGACGACGGCGGTCGCCGCGGCATGGGCGCCGCGCGGGTCGGCGGCATCGCGCTCGGGGGCGAGCAGCAGGTCGGCCAAGTTGCACTGGAGCTGCGACCACAGCACGGGGTCGTCCTCCGGGCGCAGCTGGCCGAGGGCGTCCCGGTAGCACCGCTCAGCCCGCTCGAGGTCGCCCGGCTCGCCGCGCCGGAACAGGAGCAGCCCGAGGTTGATCAGGGAGTAGGCCCAGTCGACGCGGTTGCGTTCGGGGGAGCGTTCGCCCAGGCCAGCCTGGATATGTTCGATACCAAGGGTCAGATCGGTGGGACCGCCACCCGGACGCTGACCGAGCACCAGCCCGCAGTTGGTCTGCACCCGGGCCCAGAACTCGCCGTGGGCGTGGCGGTCCACCGTGGCGGCGGCGCGGGCGAGCAGATCGCGGGCGGACTCCCAGCGCTCGATGTGGTCGCCGTCGTCACGGAAGTACTGGGCGGAGGCGAGATTGGTGGCCACCTCGGCCCACTGGACGGTGCCCTCCGGCAGTCGGGTGAGGGCGAGTTGAAGCACGTGCACCGCTTCGGCGGGGTCGGCAGGATGGGCCGTATACAAAGAAGACACCAACAACCCACCCAGCCGCGCTGCGAGTTCGCCCTCCACTACCATGTCACCCGTCTGCCTTGCGAGTTCGAGCGCTTCACGCGCGAGCGGGATGATCTCCGGGCTATCCGCGCCCCGAACCTGCTCGTACATCTCGTACAGCCGGGCCCGCAGCCTCTGCCCGAAGGCGGCCAGCGCCGCCGCGTAGCGCTCGATCGCCGTACTCACGGGCGTACGACCCCCGCACAGATCCTCCAGTAGCCGCTGCCGCAGCCGCAGCGGTGCCTCCAGCGGGGTGCCGGCGACCTCGCGCAACTCCCGCGCCCCGGCGTCGCGCACCATGGTGTCTTCGGTGAGCCGGGGGTGCGCCCGGATCAGTTCGGCGAGCCGGTCCGGCATGGTCACGGTGACGGCGTACAGCAGCTTCCGGACACCGGATCCCGCCGACTCCGCCGCCACACTGTCCAGGAAGATCCGGTAGTTGTCCACCGTCGGAGCCCCATACGACGTCAACTCCGCGCATGCCGCCTCGGGATCCGCCAGATCCCGTTCTGTGTCCCGGCTCAGCACGAACGGCAGCAACCTGCGCGGTAGCACGACCACGTTCCCGCCGAACCGCCCACTGGCGAAGGCCCCAGCGAGCCGCGCCTCCTCCACCAGCGCGGTCGCGCTCGCGGTGGCATCGTGCTGGAGCTCCGCGACGGAGGTGGCGAACAACGACGGTACGAGCGCCCCAGCCCGCAGCACCAGCACCGGCGCCTCGACATGCGCCCGGGTCCCGCAGCCGGGGCAACCCGCCCAGTGCAGCCCGGGCCCGAACCCGTCCGGCCCATCGCGACTTTCGAGGACATCGGCACGCTCACGGCTGTCGACGATGCGCCACACCGGCGCCTGACACTGCCGGCCGCACTGATCACAACACCACTCGTACGGCGCCCTAGTGGAGACCGTCACCGCCGGCCTACTTGCCGTCGGTGAGATGGGAGAGCAAAGCCGTCAGCACCCTCGCGAGAGCCGCGTCCTTCAGGGCCCGCTTGTGCACGGTCACACTCCACCGCCCCCGAGCGTCCCGCTTGATCACGACCTCGGTCTGCAACAACGTGACGGCCAGCACCCCCACGGACACGGACACCGGGTCGAACCGCTCCATCGGCGACCGCACATACTCCACGGCCTCACCGACGACGCTGTCCCCGCTCAGGGCGACATACTCCAACGCAGCCCGCGCGACGTCGCCTTCTCCTTCACCGCCGCCCGGATCGACCCCCGCAGTCTTGAGAGCGTCCCCCAACTCCTCGTCGGATAACGCGATTTTCATGGCCGAGGACAGCAACCCCCTGTCCTCCACCAGCACCGTCAACGCCCGCACGGCCTCCGCGTCGGAGAGCTCACGAATCTCGCGTACCTGCTCATCTCGCTGCGACATGAGCCAAGTCTGCCCCTCCACGGGGCGTGCGGGGGTAGGTTACGGGTGACTCGTCGCCACGGGTGCTGCGTCTGTTCGCCGCCGACGAGGGGCCCCGCTTGTCCGCAGGCCGACCCCGCCGCAGGCCGCGGGCTGAATGGGAGCGGCGCGAGGCCGCCAAGAACCAACCCTGCGATTCCGATGTGGCCGAGTTGCTAGCGGGAGCCGGCATCCTCGACGTGGACGTCGACGATGCCGTCGCGGACGAGCACGTCCGATCGTCCGCGTACCAACGCGTCGTCTCGGTAACCGCTTCCTCGCGGAGCCGCGACCGAGACCGCGCGATTGCGGCCACGATCCTGCGGGACCCCATCGAGATGGTGTCCAAGACGGCGGTGGTCGCCCTCGTGGACAGGATCGCGATGAAAGTGACCGGTCCTGCCGAGTTCCGGCAGTGGTCGGTCGAACTACTGCCAGAGATCGACCAGCTCAAGACGGAGGGTTACCGCGAGTTCATTCGCCGCCGCATCAACGACTGGCTGTTCTACCTGTCCATCGAGGACGGTCACGTGCCGACACCGGCCGAGTTGGCGAAGGTCACGGATTATGCAACGCGTCCTCGCCGAGGAGTCGACGCCGCTGGCGGTACTCGCCCTGCTCGCCGAGTCGGGCAGCACCAAGAAGACACGAAACATCGCGAAGAACCGAGCCGGAAACCGCAAGCTGAGAACGAAATGAGTCGGTAGTGGCAATGGGCAGGCGCGCCGACTGCCTCACCCACCAGAACGGCGTCATGTCCGACGGTCATGCGGGAGAACACGTCCAGGACGAAGGCGACCTAAGCCCGGCCCGGACCAGGTTCTGACGTAGGTCATGTCGGCGACCCAGAACTGATCGGGGCCCTCAGCGGTGAAGTCGCGGTCGACCAGGTCCGGCGGCCGCGGTGCGGACGGCTCCGGGATGGTCGTGCGGCGCTGTTGACTGCGGATGACGCCCTCGATGCAGAGCTCGGCCATCAGGCGCTCGGCGGTGCAGCGGGCCACGTCGACACCTTTGCGATGCAGGGCGCGGGTGACCATGGCCACCGAGCACCACCTCTGAGATGAGCCGCGTCCGGGTCACACGAGATGCCCGTGCAGCCGGTGACCCGGCTGCACGGGCATCTCGCGTTCCACGTGGACGGGCAGGCTCAGCCGTTGGCGGGGGTCGCCTCCAAGGCACCGCGGATCCGGCGGGCCACGCAACCCCCGCTCTCGACCGCACTGTCGATGAAGCCGACCCACACGTTGGCGCAGTCCTGCTGGAGGTACAGGACTCTGGTGATCTCCTGCTGAGCCGGGTGGTACCGGGTCAGCTGGCCCGGCTGCTGGATCAGCCAGATCTCCTGGGAGCAAGGATCCGCCATCCAGTCGTGCCCGCTGACGTCGAGGACCTTCAGGTCATCGCGCATTCCTTCAGTGCTCACCTGACTGAGTCGGTGTGTTCCGTTCGTGTGCACCCTCGGGAAGGTGGGGTTCAGCGCTCTCAGTTGCCGACTTTGGACGTTCCCGAGGCCTCGAGGAAGTTCTGCCTGGTGCGGGAAGGAAACGCCCGACGTGTGTGACGGTCAACCGTCCCACCCGGGCGGTGTCACCGCGGCGCCCGATCCACTCAATAGTGGATAGCCTCCGCTATAGTGGCGAACTATGAGCGACGGCAGCACTTTCTCCAGCGGTCTGTCCATTGCCGAGCTGGGGGCCAGGATCCGAGGCGAGCGACGGGCTCGAAGCATCAGCCTGGAGCGGCTCGCCAAGCTGAGCGGCGTGAGCCAGAGCATGGTGTCCGAGGTGGAACGCGGCACGAAGACGCCAAGCGTGCTGGTTCTCGACCGCCTGGCGACCGCACTGGGCACCTCGATCGCTCGACTCCTGGACGAACCGTTGCGCCTGGACGTTGTGGTTCTGGCCGGTGACCGGCAGCAGGTGGTACGGGACCCCGCCGGGTGGGAACGGCGGATCCTTTCCCCGGTCTTGCCGGACATCGAATTCGAGTTCATGCGCACCACCTTGGAACCGGGTGTGGACGCAGGAGAGTTCTCCCCGCACGCGCCGGGATCGCACGAGTACGTGGCAGTGGAACAAGGGTGTCTGCGCCTGACCATCGACGGTGTGACCCACCGGCTTGAGGCCGGGGACGCTGCCTATTTCCCCGGCAACCGCCGGCACGCCTTCGCCAACGATTTTGCCGACTCGTGCGTGTACTACCTGGCTATGGCACTGGCCCCGGCAGTCGACTCCCAGCTCCACCGCGTGTCGGGAGGGCACGATGCATGACCTGCGGAGAGCAGCCCGTTCGGTGGCGGACCTCGCAGCCGATCACCTGACGGGCGTGGCCGGGGGGCCGGTGTGGCGGCCGGTGTCCGAGGCGGACCGCACGTGGCTTACCCGCCAGCCACTGCCCGCCGACGGCCGCCCGCTGGCGGGCCTACTGGACGAGGTGCGCGACCGGATCCTGCCGTATCCCATGGGCAACGGGCATCCCCGGTTCTTCGGCTGGGTCAACTCCCCGCCGTCCCCCGCCGGCGTCCTGGTGGCCCCCCTGGCCGCGGCCATGAACCCCAGCTGCGCGGGCGGAGACCACACTGGCGTTCTGCTGGAGCGCACCGCCGTGCGGTGGCTGGCGGAGCTGGTGGGATTCCCCCACCCCCCGGGGGCCGGGCTGCTGACCAGCGGAGCCTCCCTGGCCACCATCGCGGCACTAGCCACGGCCCGCCACCAGGCGTTCCGCGACCAGGGCCACGACGTGCGCGAGACGGGCCTGTACGGGCATCGCCCGATGGCGCTCTACGTGTCCGCCGAGGCGCACAGCTGCCTGCGCAAAGCGGCAGAACTCCTTGGCCTGGGCACCCGGTACCTCCGCACCGTCCCGGTCGACTCGGCTTTCCGCATGGACACCGGCGAGCTGCGCCGTCTGATCGCGGCTGACCAGCGAGCTGGCGTGCGGCCGTTCTTCGTTGCCGCCAGCGCGGGAACGGTCAACACCGGAGCCGTCGACCCCCTGGATGGCATCGCCGCGATCGCCCGCGAGCACGGACTGTGGTTCCACATCGACGGCGCCTACGGCGCGCTCGGCATCCTCGCCGACGACGCCGCCCCTGGCTATACCGGACTGGAACAGGCGGACTCTCTGGCTCTGGACCCGCACAAGTGGCTCGGCGTCCCCATCGATGCCGGCTGCATCCTCTTCCGTGAACCGGCCGGCCCGCGCGACGCCTTCAGCCTGGTTCCCCCCTACCTGCGCGACGAGGACGCCGGGGAGCTGGGCTGGTTCTCCGAGTACGGCCCCGAACAGACCCGCCCGTTCCGCGCGCTGCGCGTGTGGGCCACGATCGCCCACCTCGGCCGGGACGGCATCGTTCACCTGGTACAGCACACCACTAGGCTCGCGCGCACGCTCGCCGAGTTGATCGAAGCTTCCGACGACTTCGAGCTGCTCGCCCCGGCAGTCACTTCCATCACCGCGTTCCGCCACCGCCCACCGGACCTCGACACAGACCGCGCGGAAGCACTGAACGAGGCGATCCCGGCCGCCGTGCAGCGCCGTGGGCACGCCTTCCTCACCGGCACGCGGATCTCGGGTGCCGCAGCCCTGCGCGCCTGTGTCCTCCACCCAGGCACCACGAAGGACGACCTGACCGTCCTGCTCGACGAAATCCGAGCCGCGGCGCGGGAGGTCACCACATGAGTCCTCAACACCTGGTCGTCGACCTCGGCGGCGTGCTGTTCCACTTCGACCACGCCCATCGCCTGCAACGCCTGGCCGATGTCTTTGCGCTCCCCGCAGATCGAATCGACGTGTTGCTGTGGCGGTCCGGGTTCAGCGCCGACTGCGATTCGGGCAAGTACCCGCACGCGGCGGAGATCCGGGACCGTATTCGGACTGCCACCGGCTTCACCGGCAGCGACGATGACCTCGACGCTGCCTGGTGCAGCGCCTTCCGGCCCGACTACGCCGTTCTGGAAACACTGGAACGCCACCGCGGCTCCCGGCCCTTGGCGCTGTTCACCAACAACGGCCCGCTGGAGCAGGAGGCACTGCTTCGGCTGTACTCCACGATGTTCGACTGCTTCGACCACCTGTTGTTCAGCCACCGCCTCGGCCACCTAAAGCCCGCCCTGGCCGCCTTCGGCGCCGCCGCGAGACAATTGGGCGCCTACCCGGACGACATCCTCTTCATCGATGACAGCGCAGCCAACACCGACGCAGCACGCGCCGCAGGCTGGACCGCCCTCCACTTCCAGAGTAGAGAGACCCTCGAACAAACCCTGCGCCCCCGAATCCAATAATGCCACGGGCACAAGGCATGCACGCATGTTGATCTATCAACCGATTGATGAGCAAGATCGGTAAGCGAGGGATCGCGACCGGATCGACGGCGGATCATGCGCATAATTGGTGTCAGAAACTCGATGTGCTCAAGAACTTGAGCAGCACCCTCTTCTGTACGGTCTGGCGGGTGCGGCCGCCCCCAGGACGACGACACCGCTGATCTCCTCGCCCCCGTTCCGGCCGTATGGACCGGCGGCCTCGTGGGATACGCACGCATGTCCGCCAAAGGACAGTTGCTCGACCGGCAGATCTACGCACTCACGGAAGCAGGGTGCATCCGGATCTTCGCCGACAAGAAGTCCGGCAAGAACGCGAACGCGAGGAGCTGTGGAAGGCTCTCGATTTCCTCCGCGAGGGCGACACACTCGTCGTCCCGTCGCTAGACCGGCTCGGCCGCTCCATCCAGGACCTCATCGCGATCGTGTCCGGCCTGCGCAAGCGCGGCATCGGATTCACCTCGCTGCACGAGGCGCTCGACACGACCACGCCCGGCGGGCGCCTGGTCTTCCACGTCTTCGGGGCCCTGGCGGAGTTCATCCGGGCCGGCAGACCGGCTATTCCGAGCAGATCAAGCGGCTGCCGGGGAGGGTGCTACACCCCCTGTAGGTGTTCGCTCGCGAGGGCTGACGGAGCTGCGTTGAGCACCGTGTCCAGCATGGCCCGCGATGCCTGAAGAGCCTCGATCTCCTGTGTCATCCGCTGCCGTTCGCCTTGGAGCCGGCGGACCAGGTCCGGACACGTAGGGACCAGGCGGTCGCTGTCGTCGGCGACACAGGGCAGGACTTGAGCGATCACGGTGGTGGACAGACCGGCCGTCAGGAGGCTGCGGATACGGCGCACTGCCTCCACGTCTGCATCGCTGTACTCCCGGTATCCGCTGGGAAGTCGGGTCGGGGCGAGCAGCCCCTGCTGTTCGTAGTAGCGCAGGAGTCGTTCGTGCACTCCAGTCCGCTGGACCATCTCCTTCATACGCATGGGGTGCTGCCTCTCCCGGCGACTTGACTCTGACACCGGTGTCGGAGTTTAGCGTCGTCTCCATGAGCGCTGAACAGGCCGTTCTTGAACGGAATCTTGATGTGTACGTGCAGGGCAGCGGCCCTGCCCTGCTGCTGGCGCACGGTGCCGGCGGCGGTATCGAAGGCAACTTCGGGCTGGTGCTCGACGACCTTGCGCGGGACCACACGCTGATCGGTCCGCATTACCCAGGAGCGGGCGGCACACCGGTCGCAACGGAACCGCTCGATCCCGACGAGCTCGCAGACGCCCTTGTCGCCTCCGCTGTGGCGCGCGGGCACGAGACGTTCGTCATCCTCGGGGAGTCCCTGGGAACTGCCATCGCGGTGCGCGCCGCGACCCGCCATCCCGAACGGGTGACAGGACTGGTGCTCACGGCAGGGTTTCCCGTGGCCGATCCGGTCCTCGCACACGCCTCCCAACTGATCGCCCTTCTCGGCAAGGCGGGTGAGTGGGAGGAGGTGGCCCGGCTGGCTTTCCTGGCGTGCCTGTCCGAGAGCCAGTTGAACGGGCTGTCGCCGACCGAGGTGGAGGAGGCGGTGGCGCAGGTGAAGGCGTCGATGCCTCCCGGCATGCTCGACCACTTCGACCTTGTCTCCCGCGTGGACGTCCGCGGCGACCTCACCGGCGTGACGGCCCCCGCCCTCGTGTTCGCGCCGACGGGAGACCGTCTGGTGCTTCCGGAGAGTTCCCGCCGCCTCGCTGCGGGAATCCAGGGGGCCACGCTGATCGAACTGCCCGGAGCAGGACACATTCTCGACGCGGACAACCGGGCGCTCTGGCTCGGCCACGTACGCCGTTTCGTGGCGTCTCTTGGCCCTATTTCCGCATGACCACCAAGAACCGGCACGGCCAGCCCGTCGCGCCGCGTGTTCCCACGGGAGAGCACCGCGGCGGCCTGGCGGTCCTTGCCCTGGCCACCTTCATCGTGGTCACCACGGAGATGCTCCCTGTCGGGTTGCTGTCCGCGATCAGCACGAGTCTGGAGGTGTCCGAGTCCCAGACGGGGACGCTGCTCACGGCCTATGCCTTCACGGTGGCAATGACTGCGACAGCGTTGACCTCTTGGACCGCGAGCTGGCCGAGGAAGCGCCTCCTTCTCGCGGTCGTGGGGATCTTCGCCGTGGGCGCGGTCCTCTCCGGTGCGGCGACGAACTTCGCGCTGCTGGCTGTTGCCCGGCTCGTCTGCGGTGCCGCGCACGGCGTGTTCTGGTCCATCGTGGCCGGTTACGCCGCAGCCCTCGCCCCTACGGAGCGACCGGGCAGAGCAACGGCCGTCGTCTTCGCCGGGAACTCGGGAGCACTGGTCCTCGGCGTGCCCCTGACCGCTGCGCTGGGCGGCACTGTGGGCTGGCGAGCAGCCTTCTGGCTGGTGGCCTTCGCCGCGCTGCTGGTGCTGACAGTGGCCATGAGGGTGCTTCCGGCGGTTCCAGGAAATCCACAACAAGCCGGCCGAGGCCCTCATGCACTGTGCCTGCCCGGCCTCCTTCCGTTGGTGCTGACCACGATGGTGCTCGTGCTTGGGCACTTCACGCTGTACAGCTATGTCACCCCACTGCTCCACAGCACGGGGATACCGGACGGCGCCGGAGTGAGCGCGCTCCTGGCGACGTACGGCGTAACAGGGCTCGGCGGCACGTGGCTTGCGGGTCTCTGGGTGGACCGCGCGCCGTCTGCCGCCATATTCGGGACCACTGGAGCGATGGCGCTGGCGATCGGCCTGTTGGCATTCGGAGCTTCGCTGACGCCCGTCACCGTGGCGGCTGTCGTCGTCTGGGGGATGGCCTTCGCAGCCGCACCGGTGTGCTTGCAGACGACAGTTCTGCGCATCGCCGGCACAGCTCACGACACAGCCTCGTCCTGGTACGTCGCCGCCTTCAATCTGGGAATCGGTGGAGGTGCCCTGACTGGTGGCGCTGTGCTTGCCATCGCCGGAGTTCGAACGCTCGGCTGGGCGGCGCTCGCAGCGGTTTCCATAGCAGCGGCGATAGCGTGGCGCTCAAGCAGACACTGGTGCATGCAGGACCGGAACGTCGCGCCCTGACGTCGATGAGACATAAGTTGCGCGGATAGGGGTGCTCATGGGCGGCGGTTCGGGCGTTCGTCCCAGCGGTGGGTGGTCCATGCCCGCCGGATCAGGGCGCGGACGGTGATGATGGTGTCGCCAGGTCGAAGAGGGCGTCGATGACGGTGGTGCGCCGCTCGTAGCAGCGGGCGAGGCGGCGGAAGGCGTTTCTGCCAGGCGTGGGTGCATTCGACATGCCACCTCTGGCTTGCAGCCTGATCGGACTATTGACACCCTTCAGGCATCCTTCACGAATACAAACATGCCGCGTGACCTGCACAGACGAGTGTTCGGCAAGCGCAGCGTCCCTCTCGCCGATCGCCCATGCAAGGGGCCGTATGGAGGAATCCGATACGGCCCCTTGATCATTGACGGTGAACGCCCTGGGCCTGCGGGTCCAGGGCGCCTACTGGGCGGCGGTGCCGTCCTTGCGCACCAGCCGGTCGTGAGCCTCTTCGAGCCTGTCCGTGATCTGCTCGACGCCGATGGCGTCAAGGCCCTTCTGTCCCGCCACGGCAGCCTTCGCCGCCGACGACGCGGAGTCGAACAGGGCCCAGGAGCCGGCCGTGTAGTCCGCTCGCGCCGGACGTCCGATCTTCTCCAGGGCGCCCCGGATCGGTGTCGTGTCCACCGTACTGTCCACGTCCCCGGAGATGGCGTTGAACGCGTCGAGAACGATCTTTCCGGACTTGAGGACGAACCTCGCCGTGTGCGCGCCGTCGGGCAGACCGCGGAGCGCGTACGTCGCGAGACGCTTGTCGGTCACGGCCGTCTTCGCGTCCCGTGCGATCAGCTTTCCGTCGACGTAGACGTCGAGGACGGCGGTGCCGTTGTTGCCGCCGATGACATCGATGCCCGTGCCGGTGAACGGGACGGTGAACGACGCGCCGGCGGTCGTGCTGGTCGACGTCGACCGGTACCAGTCCATCGCGTCGCCGAGGGCGGCGTTCCTGTTCCACGTCCCGTCGTATGTGACCGAGCTGTCCATGTTGTCGAGCTGCGCGCGGGCGTAGGGCGCGTACCCGTCGATCTTCTCGACCTTCAGGTTGTCGAACGCCGTCTTGTGGAAGCCGGTTCCGAGCTTGACGCGGCCTTCGGTCTGCGGAGTCGGGTCCTGGTATGTGGAGACGGCTTTGCCGTCGATGTAGGTCGTGATCGTCGCGCCCTTCGCCTCGATGGCGAGGCGGTAGCTGTCGGATGCGGCGACCGTTCCCGACGCGACGGCCGTGCCGTATTCGTAGAACGTCCAGGCGCCGGCCGGTCCGATGCGCACGTTGTAGGCGGCGTCGCTGATCGCCATGCCCTTCTGCTGACGGACGCCCAGGGCGGCGAGTCCGCCGTCCGGGTCCGGGAACGAGACGTCGACCGTGGCCCGGTAGTTCTCCCAGCGGAAGTCGCCGACCGTCGTGTTCGGGGTGTTGCGGTTCCAGGCGCCGGTGTCCTTCATGGACTGGTCCATGTACTGGTACAGGACATTGTTGCCGCTGGCGTCCTCACCGACCTCCCAGGCGCCGGTCTGGTCGACCATGTAGCGAGGCTGATTGCCGCGCGACCTCAGGTAGGGCTGGGACGCCTTGTGCGCGCCGTTGCCGGTGCCGACCTGGACCTTGCCCTCCTCCTCGTACCCGAAGTCGTCGGCGTACAGGACGTTGTCGCGGGTGTTGTGCTTCTTGCCGGTCGCGTCGGTGTCCAGCACCGTACGGTCCCGGGACTCGGGCAGGCGTTGCTTCGTCGCCTTGTCGTGGCTCTTGTCGAGCGTCGTCAAGGTCACGATCGACCGCGGCTTGACCGTGTAGGTGTAATACCCGTCACCGCCGGGCCGGATCTCGCCTGCGAGGCGCTTGAAGTTCGCGTCGTAGGGCCGGCCCGCGTCCGGTCCGCGGGTTTCCCAGATCTCCATGGTCGGGTCGGAACCGAGTCGCATGTTCTCGGCTTTGATCCGGTAGGACTTGGGCTGGTAGCTGTCGTTGACGACGATCGTCGAGAAATCCTTCTTACGGGGATCCGCGAGCGTCATATAACTGGGGGCCCCGTTGGAGCCGTCGAGGTCGACGGTGCCGCTCACCCCGCTGTAACTGGCCTCCGGCACGGTGCGCCAGATGCCCGCCGTGTTCGTGTCGTTCTCCCAGCCAGTCCTCGCGAACTGGGTGAAGTGCTGCATCACATAGAGGGCCGCGTCGTAGTGGAGATAGCCCGACCACGGGTCACGCGCGCTGACGAGTTCCTTGTGGCTGTACTGCGCGCCTTCGTAGAAGGAGCCGATCGCCGGCTGGAAGATGTAGTGCGTCCGCTTCGAGTTGGCGTAGCTCTTGACAGAGCGGTTCGCGAGATCGAGGGCGCTTTGGACGCCGCCGATGCCGGTGCTCGCTCCGTTCGCGCCCTCGGTGTTGTTGACGCGGTAGTCGGTGTAGCCGAAGGAGGCGGTTCCCTCGCTGTACCAGACTTCCTTGTCCTCGTCGTACTTGTTCTCACCGGTCGCCAGCCTGGTGTACGGCAGATTGGTGTCGCTGCCGACCGGCCCGTCGTGCCGGTCCTCGGTGGTGTAGTGGTAGCCGACCGCGTCGACGATGCCGAAGAGTTCCGCATCGCTGAGCATGGACGGCCCGATATTGAGCGTGTTGTTCTCGTCGGCGGCGATGATCTTGATGTTGTGATAGGCCTTCTCGGCCTTCTCCCGCTTCGCCGCCGGGATGCCGTAGCGGGGATCAGCGAAGTCCGTGTCGGTCAGAATCGCGTTCTTGTACCACTTGATGAAGGCCTCGTCCGGATCCCGCGTCTCGTTCGTGTCCGGGTCGACATAGTCGACCATGTACCCGTATTTCTCGTAGGCGTCAAGGATCGTCTCCTTGTACCACTTGTACATCTCGTCGGCGCCGGTGCCCTTGTTCCATTCGTTCTGAACCCATTGGGGCATGACCCAGCGGAGAATCGAGACCTTGAGCTTCGGGTTGACCTTCTTGGCGTCCGCTGCCAGTTGGAAGCCCGGGGAACGCGACGCGTCGGCGAGTTCGTCCGCTGTGCGCATGGTCGCCGGATCGGAACCGGTCGACGTGTTCGTGTCCGAACCCATCTCGATCTTGACATGGTTGATCAGGGGGGCCCTTCCACCGAACAGCACTCGGATGAGCTGCCAGTACCGGCCGGGATGCTCCGCCTTGTAGTCGATCAACAGGTTGCTCGTGCTGTTGCAGCTGAGCACGCCGAGGCCCTTGTAGGTCAAACCGTTCACGTTGTCGGCGCGAACGTCACCCCCGTCGACCACGACCTCCACGGGATCGTCCGCGGTGTGGGCGGCGGGGGCGATGATCACTCCGACCGCGAGTGCCATGGTGGTTGCCGCGGCAAGCGACCTCCAGCTGAGTCTTCGCTGTGTGCCCATCCTGCCTCGACTCCTTCTTCTCGTAGCGCGCACCGACGCCAGACGTTCGAAATACCGAAAGATGTCCGCAATTCCGGAAGGACCGTAGGTGGTAAGCGATTTCTACGTCAATCCCCGTGCACTCACGGGCAATTGAGGTCGCCTCACCGGCTGGAAAGCGCTTGGACGCCGAGGTGGCCGTCGCAGGATGCTGCCGACTTCTGGGCAACATCGGTATCAACTGCATCACGCCGCTGATCGTCGCCAAGCTCGTCAACCGCATCGTCGGCGGCGGTGTCACCTGTCGGGCTCGAAAGGTCATCGCTGCCGAGCAGGCGGCATAGCGGTACTCGTTGATGACGCCGCCGAGGACGCGTGTGCGCAGGAGTCTGCGTGCATCAAGGTCGCGCAGGGTGGTGGGCTGCTGGTGGGCGTCAGGAGACAGCTGATTTCGGCTTCGATGTGGGCGGTGCGTGTTGTAGTGCCGCTGGTAGGCGGCCAGGCCATGTCGGGCGTGGACCTCGTTCGTGATCAGGATGTGGTCGAGGGCCTCGCGCCGGATGCTGCCGATCACGCGTTCAATGAGTTCGCCCAGGGGCACCCGCCGCAACTCATGCACTGTGCGCACCAAGTGGGTCGCGTCAGCGGCACGAGGCACCCACCGGGGTGGGTCCAACTCGTCGAGCGTGCGGTCAAGGTGCAGCGGACGGCCCATGGGGCCCATGTTCACCGGAACAGGCAAGGACTCTCAGGCCCAGGTCACTGCCACTTCGCGGAATGTGTTCTCAGGGCGGCCCCGGAGCTTCTGGTACCCGGGACTACTGCGAACGGCGCGCAGCGGAAGCAAGAACCGACGTGAAATCGTCCCCGGTGCCTCAAACGCTACGTGGCACACGAGGTCTTCCACCCGGGGACCGGCATGAGCGCCGCTGACACGCTTCGGAGGCGCCGACAGCCGATCGATGGATTCCGCATTACGTCGTTGCGACTCAGCCGCGTGACCCCGCGCCGTGCAGGAGGGTGTCGATGACGAGCGTCGCCAGTGCGTCCGGGTCCTGTGCGGCAGGCTCCTGCTCCGCGCCGGGCCTGTTGATGGCTTCGCTGAGGAGGGCGTAGTACACCTGCCGCGTCCACTCCATGTCAGCGTCCGGGGCGAGCAGTCCCTCGCGCTGCGCCCGGTTCATGAGATCGACGGTGTGGGTGTTGATCTCGTCCCAGAGGGCGGCTGCGGCGGGGGTGTGAGCCGTGGCGTGACCGAGTGTGAAGCGCCAGGTGTTCTTGACCCGCAGGACGTTCGCCGTCACACGATGCAGCGCGACGAGTGCGGGAGCGGCGTCCGGCCGGGCTTCCTCGATGGCGTCGACGAGCTGCTGCTTCGCGGAGACGGCGAGCGCCTCCAGCAGCGCCTGCCGGTTCGCGAACCGGCGGTGAACGGTGATCCTGGTCAGCCCCGCCGCCTCGGCGACCTGCTCCATGGAGGCGCCGGCGTCCTGGGCGAAGACCCGCTCGGCCGCCTCCAGAATCGCGCGCACACTGCGCTCGGCATCTGCCCGCAGTGCTCGGCCCATGTCTATCTCCTGTCTGGTTCGCTGCCCGGTCCCTTGTAGAGGATACGTGAACGCTACGGGTATCTCGTTAATTGATTCTCCAGCGTTGCAATTCTAGAGATAGTTGATACGTTAGTGATACGGGTGAGGGATCGCGCCGCACCGACGGAGCGGACATCTGCGCGACCGTCGCTTACGACCGGCATCCCGCCTCCTCCGCCGGAGAAGACCTCCGACCTCGACACCATCGCCGCCAAGCGCGAGGTCATCCTCGTGGACAACGTCGGCGTCGGCGGCTCCACCGGTAGTACACCCAGCGCCATCCAGCAGGTGAGCCTGGACGCCATCGACTTCATCGACGCCCTCAAGCCGCCCCGCTACGACCTGTTCGACTTCTCCCTCGGCGGCCAGGTGGCTCAGGAGGTCGCCCTGCGCCGCCCCTGGCAGGTCCGTCGCGTCGTCCTGGCCGGCACCGGCCCGCAGGGCGGGGTCAACCAGAGGGCGTCCGACCCCAAGGTGCTGGCGAGCGCGCTGGCGGACAACCCTGGCCCTGACTTCCTCTTCCCGTTCTTCAAGAGCACCGCACCCAGCCAGGCCGCGGGAACCGAGTTCCTGCAGCGCCTCAGCCAACGCACCACCGACCACGACGCCCCCGCCAACCTCCAAACCCGCGACGCGCAGCTCACCGCCATGTCCGAGTGGGGCATCCCCGACAAGTCCAAGCTGGTGCGACTCAAACGCCCTCTTCCAGCCCACCCTGGTCGCCGACGGAGACAGCGACATCCTGATGCCCCCAAGAACTCCCACCTGCTGGCCAAGTACCTCCCCAACGCCCAGCTCAGCATCTACCCGCACGCCGGCCACGAGTTCCTCTTCCAGTACGCCGCCAAGTTCGGCGCCGAAGTGAACGCCTTCCTCGACGACTGACAACCCATCAACCACGAAACGGTCACCGACACCACAACATGGTGACGGCCGATCAGCAAGACTGCCCCGCCGGGGCCCAGCCCGGCGGGGCAGAGCCACGCGGAGAGGTTCCCCTCAGCATCGCAGCCCTCCGCGTCACGACTGCGCACCCCAGACCACTCGCTCACATCTGCGCCGCCACGCGGGTGACGGCCCACGGCACAGCGGTACGCGCCGACCGGACGGGCGCCGCACGACTCCTCGCCGTCCTGTCGGAAAAAGCTCCGCACGTGCCGGCCGGAATACCGCTCGCACCGCTGTTGGACATCGATACGGCCCCGTCCGACGCTCCCGCTCGGCTCGGCATGCACGGCAACTCCGCCGCAGCCCGCTTCGAACGGCTCCGCACCTTCGGATGCGCCCCGGACGACTCGGACCGACGGCTCGCGCCGCATGTCAGATGCCGCGTCCTGCGATCACTGCGACTGCGCCGCCGTCGAGGCCATGGGTCCAGTGGGCGGTTGAGGTACCCCCACGGCAGGCGGCGCGTGTGCCGGCTGTTGAGATCCAGCGCGTCGTCCTGGCCGCCACGGCGACGGCCTGCGTGTCCGCTCGACCCAACACGTCGTTGCAGCTCAGCCCGCCGTCCGCGGGTCTGCCCCATGGAGTCGGCCGCACCTTGGAATGACCCCTGCCCGGCAGCGTCAGTCTGCCCCTTGATCCTCCGTACCGGCAGCGTCAGTCTGCCCCTTGATCCTCCGTAGAGGATACGTTGACGCTACGGATAGACGATTAATTGATGCTCTACTGTTGCCATTACAGGCGAATCCGATACATTAATGATACCGATTGAGGGAACGCCTGAAGCGATCCCCTCCACAGGCAAACGCGATCCCATGAGTCAGGAGTCCAAAATGGCGACGACAACACGACCGGTAGCCCTCATCACGGGTGCGTCCTCCGGCATCGGAAAGGCAGCCGCGCTCGCGCTGGCCGCGGCGGGCTACGACGTGGTCGGCACCAGCCGCAACACCACGCATGTCACCCCCCCTGAAGGGCGTGACCTTCCTCGACCTCGACGTGACCAGCGACGCGTCGGTGACCGCAGCGGTCGGCGAAGTGATCGACCGGTTCGGGCAGGTCGACGTCCTGGTCAACAACGCCGGCATCGGCTCGGCGGGCGCCGCCGAGGAGAGCTCCGCCGCGCAGACGCAGGGCCTCTTCGACATCAACGTCTTCGGCGTCATCCGGATGACGAACGCTGTCCTGCCGCACATGCGTGCCCGGCGCAGCGGACGGATCATCAACATCTCGTCCATCGTCGGCTTCATGCCGCAGCCCTACATGGCGGTCTACGCCGCATCCAAGCACGCCGTCGAGGGCTACTCGGAGTCCGTCGACCACGAGGTCCGCGAGTACGGCGTGCGGTCCCTGCTCGTCGAACCCGCCTGGACCAACACCGCGTTCGACGCGGCCAGCGTGCGGCCCGACCGGCCCCTGGACGTCTACGCCAAGCAGCGGGACGTCTTCGAGGAGTACATGGCCCAAGCGGTCAAGGACGGCGACGACCCCGCCGTCGTCGCCAAGGAGATCGTCGCGGCGGCCACCGACTCCAAGCCGAAGCTGCACTACACCGCCGGCGCCATGACCGGACGTGTCCGCACCATGCGCCGCGTCGTCCCCTCCCGCATCTTCGACCAGCAGCTGCGCAAGCTCAACCACCTGCCCGCCTGACCCGATCCCACCAGACCCCCATGAGACACAGCGACAGGAAAACGAAGCCCGCCATGAGCACCTGTCTGGCAGACGCGGCCGAGGACCTCACCGTGACCGGCCCCTCCGCGACGTTCACCTACCGGCGCATCGGCCCGCGGGGCGGCATCCCGCTGGTCCTGCTGAACCGGGTCCGCGGGACCCTCGACTGGTGGGACCCCGAGTTCCTGGACCACCTCGCCGCCGGCCACGACGTGATCGTCTTCGACAACGTCGGCACCGGCTACACCACCGGCACCCCGCGCGACTCGGTCGAGGGACTGGCCGACGGCACCGTCGAGTTCATCGAGGCCCTCGGCCTGCCGGAGGTGGACCTGCTGGGCTGGACGCTGGGCGGCACCGTCGCGCAGCACATCACCCGCCGACGGCCCGACCTGGTGCGCAAGCTGATCGTGGCTGCCGCCAATCCGGGCGGCACGGTGCCCGGCGCGCCCGACCCGAACCCGACGGTCGGGGCCACCATGACTAAGCCTGAGGTCACCGGGGACGACCTGGTGTTCCTGTTCTTCCCCGAGACGGACACCGGCCGCGCCGCCGGGTACGAGCACCTCGCCAGGGTGGCCACCCGGCTGGCCACCGGACGCCCCGACGTGTCCGAGGCGGCGGCCATGGGCCAGATCGCCGCGATCCAGAAGGACGCGGCGATCCCCTTCGAGCAGGTGCGCGCGGACCTGGCGACCATCCGGCAGCCCGTTCTGTACGCCACCGGCATGCAGGACGCGATGATCCCCGCCCTGGCCTCCTACACCGCCGTCCAGCACGTCACCGACGCCATCCTGGTCGCCTACAGCGACGCCGGGCACGCCTTCCTCTTCCAGCACGCCAAGGAGTTCGCCGCTCAGGTGAGCGCCTTCCTCTCGGACTGACCGCTCACACCCACGCAGGCACCACGGGAGTCAGCACGTCTCCCCGAGGGAGACCCTGTGCCGCTCGAAACGTCATCGCTGCATGTCATACTGCATAGCTGTACTCATTGATGAGGCCGCCGAGGACCGGGTGCGCAGGGCTTTGCCGGTGCTGAGGCCATGCGCTGCGGCGGGTTGTTCGTCAGCGTCGGGTGATAGCTGGTTGCGGGCCTGGTGGGGTCGGTGTTCGTTGTAGTGCCGCTCGTAGGCCGCGAGGACGTGGCGGGCGTGGGTCTCGTTCATGATGAGGACGTGGTCGAGGGCTTCGCGTCGGATGCTGCCGATGATGCGTTCGCAGTGCGCGTTCATACAGGGAGCCTGTGGCGCACTTTCGAGGATCTCCATCTCCTCGGCCTGGAAGACAGCGTCGAAGGCCTCCCCGTACTTGCCATCGCGGTCGCGTAACAAGAAGCGCAGGGTCTCGATGCGTATGCCCAGGTCGGCGGTGAGATTCCGCGCCTGCTGCACCGCCCAGTCCCGGGTCGGGTGGGCGGTAACCCAAGTGATGTCCAGCCGCCGGGTGCCGTGCTCAAGGAACACCAGCGCGTACGCCTGCCGAATGCGGTGTCGATGTGAAAGAAGTCTGCCGCGATGATGCCCTCGGTTTGCGCGGTAAGGAACTCGCGCCAGGTGGGGCCTGAGCGACGTGGCGCGGGGTCGACGCCGGCCGTGTTGAGGATCTCCCACACCGTCGAGGCGGCGACCCGATGACCGAGCCGTCGCAGTTCGCCCTGGACCCTGACGTACGCCCAGGTCGGGTTCTCTCTCGCCAGGCGCTGGATGAGCATGACTATCTCTTCCGGTAACGGTGGTCGACCGGGCCTCGCTGGTCTCTGTCGCCATTTCCAGCTCACCAGACGACGGTGCCAGGTCAGCAGGGTGCCCCGGGGGGACCAGCCGATTGCGACGTAAGACGGGTGGCAGGTACCGGGCGAGAGCAGAGAGCACGGCACGGTCAGCCCACGAGAGCCGCGGCCGCTCCACCTACCGGCGAAGCACCGCGACCTCACGGCGGAGAGCAAGGATCTCAGCGTTGTTCGCAGCGGTCGATCGACCCAGCACAAGGAGGCAGCCCAGGAGTCGGCAGAAGATCAGGTAGAGCAGTCGCAGACCCACGATCAGAGATCATGCCCATACTCGGGCGATCGAAAAGATCCAGGTCAACCACCGTACGGCAATAAAGACACTCTTCAGGCATCCAGACGCCAAGGATGAACTCGATCACGGAAAGGTGGATACAGACCTGTCGCCGCGAACTCCTGGACAAGACATTGATCTGGAACCAGCGCCTTCCCGGGCCCGCCCCGCTTCCCTCACGGCTGTCGTTCGTGCCGGCCGCCTACCGCCCGGTCAACGTACGCGACCGCCATGAACGACCCGCACGACGGAAGTTCGCAGTCATATGACTGATGTCTCCGCATCGCCCTTTGGCGCAGTCTCCTTGTGCGACGGACCGCCCCCCGGGGGCTCGGCGCGCGTAAGCACTGTCACCCAGCCTGTAGCGGAGACACAGGCCGACATTGAAAGCGGGTTTCACCGTGGCCTTCAAATCGTTCAAGCTGGCAACTGCCGCTGTCGCGAGTGCGGTCGCCGGGGCGACGCTGCTCGTCACAGCAACACCGGCGTCCGCAGCGAACCCTCCGTACGACGGCTGCCCGGGGTGGGCGCTCTGCCTCTACCAGAACGGTGGCGGCACCGGCTCGAAGGCGATCGTCACTCCGCCCCCGGCCGGCGGCAATGGGGCAATCGTGCGGCTCCCGAACGTCCAGTTCCTGAACGGGGACCCGGCCGACAACCAGGTGTCGTCCTGGCTGAACAACTCGCAGTGCCAGATCGAGTTCTGGGACGACCCCTCCGGGGAACTCCACCCTTCCGACCTGGATTTCGCACCGTCGTGGAACTGGGGTCGGACGGCTGACTACGCCGCCGGAACCGATCACTACTACCTCAACGACAGGATCTCCTCCCTCCGCTTCTACTGCCCGTAGCAGCCGAGTCCGGTTCGAGGGTGCGGCTCTTCGGTGAATCCGTCCCGTTCACCACACCGCCCCCGGCGCCCGTCAAGGATCCGGGGGCGCTCCTGTGCGGTCTCCCGACGCCTCGCCCCGAGACCAGGAACCCACACGATGACCTGGAAAGAGGTCACATGAAACGTCTTCGGCCAGCGGCCGCGCTCCTGTCCGGCCTGCTGCTCGCCAGCTCCTTGCCGGCGCTCGCCTCAGCGGCGCCCGCCTCGGCCGCGGCACCCGCGGCGGTGACGGCCGGCCCCGGAGCGGAAGGGCCAGACCTGAGCTACGCCAACCGGACGGGCCCGCCCGCCGGCATGCCGGACTGGTCCCGCGTGGGCTACCGCGGCGGCCTGCCGCTGCCCGACGACGGCAACCTGACCAACGACGCCGCCTGCCGCATCACCCCGGACCGGCTCGCCTCCCAGTACTCCGTACGGGCGAACGACGGCGCCGACGACACCACCGGCCTGCAGCGCGCGATCGACGACATCAAAGCCAACTGCTCGCCGGGCGCCAACTTCGACCGGCTCTCGCTCATCTCCCTGCCGGCCGGCTCGATCGATGTCTCCCGGCAGATCTACGTGGACGCCGACTTCCTCGTCCTGCGCGGACAGGGCTCCGGTGACGGTGGCACCCGCCTGGTGTTCCGCCCCGACGTCAACACCCGCTACGACACGCTGGTCAACGGCCGCTGGGACCAGGACAGCATGAAGGCGGGCAGCGGCAGCGACGTCGGCACGGGCGGCTGGATGTGGCCGGGCCGCGGGCTGTTCCGCGTCCAGACCCGGGACATCGCCGAGCGCTACCAGGACGACTGGGCGGCCGCTCCGGCGAACCGCAAGGACATCTTCGAGGGCAGCGTCAACCAGCACTGGGCCTCGGGCATCAAGGTGGCCGCCCGGGCCGCCGACCCCGGCTGGGCGGCCCGGCAGGGGCAGAGCGTCGTGCAGTTGGACGCCAAGGCCGACATGAAGAAGTTCTCCCTGGGCGGCTACGTCTGGGTCGGCGCGGCCAACAGCGTCAAGTTCTACGAGCAGCAGGGCGTCTCCGACCGCAGCCAGATGGACGACCTCCACATGCGGCAGCAGATGTTCCGAGTCAACGCGATCGACGCCGCGGCGAAGACGGTCATCCTGGACCGCCCGCTGGAGTGGGACCTGCCGGTCGACTCCACCTCGGACGGCTCCCCCGGGCTCGGTGACAAGCCGTACGCGAGCAAGGTCACCCCGCTGAAGGTGGTCCAGGGCGTCGGCTTCGAGCACTTCGCCTTCACCCAGGACATGAACGGTCTGCCCAAGCTCGGCGGCGGCACCTACCAGCTGACCCCCGCCCAGGCCGTGCACAACTACGGCAACATGGCGCCCGAGTACGCGATGCACGGCATCGTCTTCAAGTGGGCCGCCAACGACTGGGCGCGCGGGCTGAAGGCCGAGATGACCGGCTCGCACCCGATCGTCACCGAGGACGCCCGCAACCTCCAGATCGAGCGCAACAGTTTCGACGGCGCCTGGAACAAGGGCAAGGGCGGCAACGGCTACCTGCGCGGCAGCCGCGTCTGGGATTCGCTGTACGCCTACAACCTCAGCCGCAACCTGCGCCACTTCACCTTCCAGTGGTCGGCCAGCGGCAACGTCGCCTTCCGCAATGACCTGGACTCGGACCTCAACCTGCACGGCGGCTGGGAGCACAACAACCTGTTCGAGCAGAACACGCTGCGGGTCCCGTACGACCACCGATCGGGCAGCTGCCAGACCAACTGCGGCGGCGAGGGCGGCGAGGTCGACGACGGGACGTGGTACCCGATCTGGTGGGCGGCCGGCCCCAAGGCGGTCAAGTGGTCGGGTTCCTCAGGCCCGCAGAACGTCTTCTACGACAACACGATGGTCAAGCAGACCACCCCCGGCGGCGCGTACGAGCCGTACGCGCCGTACGGCACGCAGAGCGGCACCGCCTACCAGTTCGGCTCCGCCAACGGCGCGCCCAGCCGGTTCCAGCCGCTGGGCCAGGACGGCCAGGCCATCCCCGACTGGGGCGGCCGGGAGACCCTCGACTACACCGGCGAGGGCGTGGTGCCCCTGGACGCCGGCAAGCGGCCATCGCTGTTCCTCCAGGACACCGGCGGGCTCGATCCGCGCACCAACTACCAGCGCAAGGTGGCCACCTGGAACATGCAGGGCGCGCTGACCCCCGAGGCGAACGGCAGCCGGTACACCAACGACCTGCCCCGGCTGTACGGGCGCAGCGCGCTGGACGGCCAGGCCGACATCATCGCCCTGCAAGAGGCCGGCGCCCCGCCCGGCGGCGCCACGTTCATCCAGGAGATCCACACCGCCAACACCCGGTACGTCGACAACCTCGGCTTCACCATTCCGGTCCGGGAGTACCGGCTCGGGAGCGCCACCCGAACGACCGGCTACCTGTACTGGCTGCGCACGGACACCAGCGACGGCCAGTGGGGCCGGGTCAACATGGCCGTCTTCAGCCGTACCCGGGTCGCCGCGGACAGCGTGTACACCACCCGGGAGGGCCGGATCGGTGACCGGAGCGATTCCCGGCCCGCGCTCGGGATCAACGTCGACGGTGTCGTCTACTACTCGGTGCACGGAGGCTCGGGGAGCCACGGCAGCGACGACCCGCAGCTCCTGCTCAACATCCAGGAGCAGATGGCCCCCACCGGCCTGCCCTGGATCGCGCTGGGCGACTACAACCGTGACCCGGGCAACCTGCAGACCGCGGTCGGCGCATCGTTCACCGTTCAGGCCCAGACCCTGCCCACGCACCCGGTGGACCGGATCGCAGCCGACGAGCGGAGGGTCCTCGACTACGCGGTCGTTCCCAGCGCCCAGGTGCAGCCCGCCGTCACCGGGATCCAACGGCGCAACCTCGACGCGTCGGACCACTATCCCGTCGTGTACACCGTGAGCAACCTGCCGAACCGGCCGACGGCCGTGGACACGGCGGAGCCGGCCAGGCCGAACCAGTTCCTGCTGCGCAACGCCGCCACCACCAACGTGGTCGGCCCCACCAGCAGGACCGACCACGCGGTCATCGACCAGCCGATCAACCGGACCGACCCCTCGTCACAGGTGTTCAGCCTGACGGCCGACCCGGAGCACCAGGGCTACTACCGCCTGTTCCACCCGCACGCGCCCTTCGCCGGCCGATACCTGGGCCAGGAGGGCGGATCCCGCGACGCGCGGACGGTGCTGTGGCCGAACGCGGCGGTGGACCAGCTCTGGGTGCCGGCCTACCAGCGCGACGGCACCTACACCCTGAGGAACTACCACACCAGGCAGTTCCTCACGGACCTCGGCCCGGGCCTGGGTGTGGTGGGTCGTGACTACGACGGCTCGGCCGCCCAGCGCTGGTTCTTCCAGGACGTCCGTGAGGGCACGAACCTCACCGAGATCGTCACGACGGACGCCGGCTCCTCGCAGGCGCTCTCGGTCGACGACCTGGAAACGGCGCCCTACCCGGTGTACCTGGCCCCGGACTCCCATGGGAACAGCCAGCAGTTCAGCACGATCTCCGCGGGGCCGAGCGGCAGTGACAACTGCTTCTATCTGGTCTACGACCGACAGTACGTCAACTCGACGGCGGCCCACCCACGGGATCCGCAGAACGGCGACTACGTCACCATGGGCGATTTCCGCTCCAACGACGACGGGTACCTGTGGTGCAAGACCCCCGACGGTTCGAACGGGACGCTCCTGACCAACTACACCAACCCCGACGACCACCTCGACCTCAGCCGGAGCACGACGGTCGACGTGGTCACCGTCACCCGCCCCGGAACCGGCTCCACCAGGCTCCACTGGCTCTTCCGACCGGCCACCCGGTGACCGACCCGGCTCGGTGAGCCCGGCGGCCGGTCGCGTGCAGACCGTGCTGTCCGGGCTCATCACCACCGAGCAGCTCCGGCACGCCCTTTCGGGCACTGGAACCTGAGTCCAGCGCCTCAGCCACCCGCGCAGCTGGGTGACGGGTTGACCGACGCCGGGTCGACACCGCCACAACGACCGGCGCGTTCCGCCTCGACGGCACCCCCACCACCGTGGAGATCCACCGCAGCCACGGCTGCGTTCTTCGGCGCCCCGGCCCTGCTCCTCCGATCCCTCGCCTCCGACCCCGACCGACGGGCCATCACCACCGCCGACGGCGCGGTGATCATCGCCGGCGACTTCACCGCCGCCACCTACCGCCTCGCCACGAACTCGTCGCCCGGGGCGCGGCCCGCGGCACCACCGTGACCCTGCTGACGGGCAACACCGCCGAGGCGCGGGGCGCCCGTAACGCTGCGGGGCTCCCGGGGGCGCGGGTGGTGAGCCTGTACGGCATGAGCGCGCCGCCCCTCGCCTCGATCACGACGAGCGTCGACACCGCCATCCTGCTCGTGGACGCCGAACGGTACGCGACGGCCGCCACGTTGCTTCCGCTCGTCGACGTGCCAACCGTCCTCACCCTGGGGCCGGGCCCCGAAGCGGCCGGCACCGAATCGATCGGCGAGGACGTCATCGCCACCTCCGCCCCGTCACCCGCCGAGCCGTGGGCCATCGGGATCGGCCCGGACGACGACCTGGGCACTACACCTCCACCGAGTGGCCCTCGCCCAGGTCGAGCAGGCGGGGGCTCTCCCAACGTCGAACCACCGAGGAGCCGCACCCGCCGGCAACCGGCGCCGCCAACCCTAGCGTCACCAGATCGTCCCCGTAGTGCCGGTGGACCATCATGTCGATGCGGTGGTGGGACATGCCGCCACCAGGTCGTACCGGGTGCAGTCCGCCGCGATGCAGACCGCCCGCGGGTTGCTCCAGCCCACTTGCTCGACAGCGGCAGGTGTTCCCCTCGACGAGAAGCTGGAGATCGCGCTCAGAGTCGGTCTGGTCGGTCACTGCTCTGGCGGGAAGTCGGCGGAACGGCTCGCCGCGGCCCACATTCGCGTCTCCTCCGCGCGCGCCTCACCCGCCTCCAAAGCCGCGGTCACGGCCTGGGCGCCGAGCAGCAGCCGGCGGGGAGGATCGTCGTGGTCGACGGCGTCGATGATGACCTCGGCAGCACGGGCCGGATCACCGGGCTGCATACCGTTGTTCTCCTGCCGGTACCGGTTCATGGCGCCGACGGTCTGCTCGTAGTAGGCCCCGACTGGGTGCAGTTCCATGGAGGTGCCCTGCCAGTCCGTCCGGAAGGCGCCGGGCTCGACGATGACGACCTTCACCCCGAAGGGCGCGACTTCGCCGGCCAGTACCTCGGAGAACCCCTCGACGGCGAACTTCGCGCTTTGGTAGGCGCCCATCCCTGGGGTGCCGCCGACCCGGCCGCCCAGGGACGAGAACTGCACGAACACGCCCGACCGCCGCTCACGTAGCACCGGCAGAGCGGCCCGGGTGACGTTGACGACCCCGAAGAAGTTCGTTTCGAACTGGTCGCGGAAGTCCTGCTCCGGCATCTCCTCGATCGGGCCGCTGTTGGCGTATCCGGCGTTGTTGACCACCACGTCCAGGCGCCCGAAGCCGTCGACCGCGGTACGCACCGCGGCCCGGGCCGCGTCCGCGTCGGTCACGTCGAGGGCCGCGACCCGGACCCGCTGCCCATAGCGGGGCACCAGGTCATCGAGCTGCTCCGGCCGGCGCGCCGTGGCCACCAGTTGGTCCCCGCTCTCCAGAACCGCCTCCGCCAAGCGCCGACCGAAGCCCCGGGACGCGCCGGTGATCAACCATGTGCGAGTCATGCCAAGTCCTTTTCGCTTCGCTCCGAGTTCTCTCGATTGCCACTGTCGTGCGTGCCGGGCCCGTCCCACATCGGTCATCTGACGCTGAGTCGAGGAAAGCGTGTCGGCACCGGATGGATCTTGGTCCTCGCGCGATGTTCGTAGGATGGAGGCGAGCTCCCCCCGTGAAGGGGGACCCTGTCAGGGGTTACGCGCGGGAGGAAGCACATGCGGCAGGACGCGAAACACCAACTCCTCGGGCGATACCGCGAGTTGGAGGCCCTGGACCGTTTGCTGCGTGAGGTTCGCGATGGCCGGAGCCGGGTGCTGGTGCTGCGCGGCGAAGCGGGCATCGGAAAATCCGCGTTGCTCGACTACGTGGCCGCGCAGGCGGCGCAGATGCAGACCGTTCGCACAGACGGCATCGAAGCCGAGTCCGACTTCGCGTACTCGGGCCTGCAACGCCTGTGCGCCCCGCTGCTGTCGCATCTCGACCGGTTGCCGCAGGTGCAGCAGGGCGCGCTGCGGGTCGCTTTCGGCCTGAGCACCGGGGCCGCGCCCGAGCTGCTGCTGGTCGGGATGGCGGTCCTCGGCTTGTTCGCCGAGGCGGCGGCCGAGACCCCGCTGGTGTGCCTGATCGACGACGCGCAGTGGCTGGACCTGATGTCCCTTCGGATCCTGGGGTTCGTCGGCCGTCGGCTGGATGCCGAATCGGTGGCGTTGGTCTTCGCCGAGCGGGTCACCGACGAGGAGGGCCTCTCCGGTCTGCCGGACCTTCCTCTCCGGGGGCTGGCCGACGCGGATGCCCGGGTCCTGCTCGACTCGGCGCTGCCCGGGCCGGTCGACCCGCGCGTGCGGGACCGGATCGTCGCCGAGACCGGCGGGAACCCACTCGCTCTGCTCGAACTGCCCCAGGGTCTGTCGTCGGCGGAGCTGGCCTTCGGCTTCGGCGGACACGGCGTTGCCCCGCTGGCGACCCGGGTCGAGGAGGGCTTCCGCCGGCGCATCGACGTGCTGCCCGACGACACCCGCGCCCTGTTGCTGCTCGCGGCCGTCGAGCCGGTCGGCGACGAACTGCTGCTGTGGCGAGCCCTCCGCCTGCTGAGCATCGGGCCCGACGCGGCGGCGCCGGCCGAGACCGCCGGACTGCTCAAGCTGGGCGCCCCCGTGCGGTTCCGGCACCCGCTGGTGCGCTCGGCGGCCTGGCGCGGCGCCGACGCCGACGTCCTGCGGGCGGTGCACAGCGCGCTCGCCGACGCCACCGACGCCGAGCGCGATCCCGACCGGCGCGCCTGGCATCTGGCACACGCCACGGTCGGACCGAACGAGCAGGTCGCCGCCGCGCTGGAGCGTTCGGCCGACCGGGCCCTGGCACGCGGTGGCCGTGCGGCGGCCGCCTCCTTCCTGGAACGTGCCGCAGCTCTCAGTCCCGGCCCCAGGGAGCGGGCACGGCGAGCGCTGGCTGCGGCGGGGGCCCATCTCGACGCGGGCGCACCGGCCCGGGTGCCCGACCTGCTCGCCGCCGCCGAACTGGGGCCGTTGGACCAGTTGCAGCAGGCCAACGCCAGCAGGCTGCGGGCCAAGGCGTCGTCCATGACCAACCCCGGGCTCGGCGCGATACAGCCCCTGCTCGCGGCGGCGAGCAAGCTCAGGGAACTCGACCCGGCCGCCGCGCGAGAGACCTACCTCTCGGCTTTCGGCGCGGCGATATGGGCCGGCCGACTCGACGAAGGCGGGCTGCGGCGAGCTGCCGAGGCCGCCCGCGACCTGCCGGCTGGCGACGCGACGGCTGGAGTCTTCCTGCGCGCTCTGGTCGCATGGACCGTCGACGGGCCCGTCGCGGCTTTCCCGCTGCTGGCGCGGGCGCTGCACTCCGTCACCAACGACGAGAACCTGGCTGTTCTGTGGCCGGCCGCGAACGCGGCCGTGGAGCTGGGTGACCTGGCGGCGTGGCTGGACATCACGGACCGGGCGGTCCGGTTCGCCCGGACGACAGGCGCCCTGTCGATCCTCTCGACAGCGCTGCCCTACCGGGCGGCCTCGCTGGGCTATACGGGGCGTTTCTCCGAGGCCTGGGATCTGCTGGCCGAGGCCGCGAACGCCGAGGAAGCCACAGGCACGGCGACGCGCATGGCCACGACGGCCCTGCTGAGCGCGTACCGGGGGCGGGAGCGGTCGGCCCTGGAACTGGTCGAGGCCGCGGAGCGGGATGGCGAGCAGCGCGGTCTGGGGCGGTTGATCGGCATGGCGGCGTGTGCGCGGGCGGTGCTCCACAACGGCCTGGGCAACTATCCGCTCGCGATGGAAGCGGCGCTCCGGGGTTTGGAATACCAGGACCTCGTTGTGCATCACTGGACGTGCAACGAGCTGGTCGAGGCGGCGACCCGGGTCGGCGACCCGGCCGTGGCGGCACAGGCGCGCAAGCGGCTGGCCGACTGGAGCCAGGCCGGCACGCCCTGGGCGCTGGGTGCGCAGGCGGTCGCTGACGCCCTGGCCGGAGCACACGAGCAGGCCGAAGACCGCTACCACGACGCGATCGGCCACTTCAGCCGGGGCGGACTCGGCGTGTTCGAGGCTCGTGCTCGGCTGCTGTACGGAGAATGGCTGCGCCGCCGGAACCGGCGGACCCAAGCACGCACCGAGCTGCGGACGGCGCACGAGGCGTTCGTGACGATGGGTACGGAGGCGTTCGCGGAGCGGGCCCGGCGGGAACTGCTTGCCACCGGCGAGACCGTCCGCAGGCGAACCGTCGGCGCACCGGTCCTGACGCCGCAGGAGACGCAGATCGCCCGGCTCGCGGTCGCCGGACACTCGAATGCGGAGATCGGCGCACAGCTGTTCCTCAGCCCTCGTACGGTCGAGTGGCACCTGCGCAAGGTCTTCGCCAGGCTGGGGATCACATCCCGTCGCGAGCTCGACGGCGCTCTGCCCGGCCGATGACCGCGGACGCCGGAGAATCCGCGGAACGCTGGTGGCCACGCACCGGCACCTCCGACCCGGACCTGTCGGCGTTCCACGCCGCCGGCGGCAAGCTGATCCCCCGGCAGGGCGACGCCGACCGGCTGATCCCCACCGGGGGCACGGTCGGCTGCCGCCGGCGCGTGGCCGCCCTGATTGGCGGCGCCAGGAAGGTCGACGACCTCGCGGCGCTGACCGCCCGGGTCGGGAACCGCCGGGCGCCGGCCGTGCCGACCGCCGCCAACGGCCAGACGGCCGCCCGTGACGTATGCCGCCACTCGATGATCTCGCGCTGCGTCGGCCGCGGCGACCCGCCGGCCGCGAGCGGCTTCGGCTGCGTGCCGGCCGGTCCCAGCCGACCCGGCCGGACCTGAGTACCGATCACCTGAGCACCTCGTCCACCCACCGGCGGCGGGGCCTCGTGGTCGACGCCGAGTCACGGGAAACCGCAAAGCGGTCAGACGCCCAGGTCCGCCGCCAGGCAGGAGAACCGGACCGCCAGGCTGTCGGTGTCGTGGACGTCCACCGACTTCCCGGGCAGCGCGGGTCTCTCTTCGACGAGGTCCTCGTAGGCGACGCGTTCCGGAAGGGCACCGAACCGGGCCTTGCGCACGACCGCCGCGTTCTCGTCCGTACGGGGACTGCTCATTCTCGGGCCTCCTTCTGGCCGAACATGCCGGCCTGTCACAGGTGATCGGCGTCCACCACGGCCTGGGCGAACGCCGTCGGGGCCTCCTGGGGTGCGTCATGCCCGATACCGGTGAGCACCCGGTGCTCGTACTTGCCGGTGAAGAACTTCCGGTACTCCAGGCCGTTGGTCGAGGCCAGGAAGGGATCGAGGGCGGGGTCCAGGGTGATGGTCGGGACACCGATGGTCGGCCGGCCCGCGAGCAGCCGCTCGTAGCGGTCGTAACGGCGTTCGCCGTCGGCCAGGCCGAGGCGCCAGCGGTAGTTGTGGATCACGATCGCGGCGTGGTCGGGGTTCTCGAAGGCCGCGGCCGTGCGCTCGAACGTGGCGTCGTCGACATTCCACGTCGGGGAGACCTCGTCCCAGACCAGCCGGCACAGGTCGTGCCGGTACCGCTGGTTCTCCATGGTCCTGCGGCCGCGCTCGGTGGCGAAGTAGTACTGGTACCACCACGTGTGCTCGGCCTTCGGCGGCAGCGGGTTCTGCTGCGCCTGGACGTTGGTGATGAGGTATCCGCTCACCGACACCAGGGCCTTGACCCGCTCCGGCCACAGTGCCGCGATGATGTCGGCGGTGCGCGAGCCCCAGTCGAAGCCCGCCAGGACCGCCTTGTGGATCTTCAGGGCGTCCATGAGGGTGACGATGTCGAGCGCGATCGCGGACTGCTGCGCGTTGCGGACCGTCGTCGGCGACAGGAAGGTGGTGGCGCCGTGGCCGCGCAGGTACGGCACGATCACCCGGTAGCCGACGTCGGCCAGCAGCGGGGCCACGTCGACGAAGCTGTGGATGTCGTAGGGCCAGCCGTGCAGGCAGATGACCACGGGGCCGTGCCCGGGGCCGGCTTCGGCGTAGCCGATGTCGAGCACGCCGGCCCGGACCTGCTTCAGCTCGGCGAACGCCGTGTGCGTCCCCGAGGCGATGGCCGGGATGACCGGGGCAGGGCGGCCGGGCCGGCCGGGGGCGGCGCCGAAGGCCGCGAGCGCGTCGGCCGCGGCCCCGACCGACACGGCCGTGGCACCCAATCCCAGACCGACCGCCTCGGTGAACGTACGCCTGTTGATCATGTCTGATCCTTCCTGGAAGCCCGCTGACGCTCCACTGTCGTTCCGGCCCGGGCCGGAGCACATCAGTCACATGACGCCGAGACACGCCGCACGTCAGCCGGGCCGTCGCATTCAGTCATCCGACTGTTTCCGCCGCGCCGACCGTCGACGACCCTGGAAGGGCTGCGCCAGGACCCGCGGCGCATCGTCGTACGCGATCGGAAGGCATGGCCGTGAACCGAACCCCCGCAGTCTTCATCCACGGTGCGTGGTTTCACATGTCGTGCTGGGAGGGTTGGGCGGAACGGTTCGCGGCGCACGGCTTCGCGGTGTGTGTCCCGGGCTGGCCCGGAGAGGCGCCCACTGTGGCGCAGGTGCGACGAGACCCCGGACCGCTGCGGGACCTTGGGCTCGACGCGCTCACCGCCCACTACGCGGAGATCGTGCGCTCCCTCGGCACTCCTCCGGTCCTCATCGGCCACTCGGCCGGCGGCCTCGTCGTCCAGCAGCTCATCGGCGCCGGCCTCGGCCGGGCGGCGGTGGCCCTCGCGCCTGTGCCGGTCAACGGGGTGGTACCGGCCGAGGTCCGAACCCGGCCGTGGTCGCCCGTCCCGGCTGGATCGGACAGGCATCAGGGCTTCGTATCGCTGCCTCCGTCCCAGTTCCGGCACACGGTCGCCAACACGGTCGGGGACGAGGAAGCCGCGAAGCTCTTCGAGCGACACGTCGTTCCGGCCCCGCGTCGACTCCTCGCAGACCTCGGACTCGACCGCGGTCCCCACCCCGATCGCCGCGCCGTCGCCGTCACCGTCGACACGGACAAGGCCACGCGCGGGCCTCTCCTGCTCGTATCCGGCCAGGAGGATCGCATGGTCGCCGACGTCAGCACTCGCTCCGTCTACAAGCTCTATGGCGACTCCACGGCCGTGACCGGCCTCAAGCAGTACGCAGACCGGGGCCACTCGCTCGTGGTCGACAGCGGCTGGCCCACGGTCGCCGCTCACGTGCTCGCCTGGCTGGCCGCCAACGGCGTCGAGCCCTTGGCCGCACAGGACGCGGAGGGCTGAGGGCGAGGGCGTCATACCTGCGAGACCTCTTCGGTCCGGCTCAGGGCGTCGCGCAACGCCGCCCGGGTGGTGATGCCCAGCTTCGGGAAGACGCGGTACAGGTGCGAGCCGACGGTGCGCGGCGACAGGTGCATCCGCTCGCCGATCTCCTTGTTGGTCAGCCCGCCGGCCGCCAAGTCCGCGATCCGGCGCTCCTGCCAGGTCAGCGAGGCGAGATCCAGGGTCGAAGCGCGAGGCGGGGTCCCGGCGGCCCGCAATTCGGCCCGGGCCCGCTCGGCCCAGCCGACAGCGCCAAGCCGCTCGAACGCCTCGGCCGCCGGGACGAGGTACTGCCGTGCCGTCACCCGGCCTTGAACGTGACGCACCCGTATGCCGTGCGCCAATCGGATCCGGGCCAGCTCGAACGGGAAGCGGGCGACGTCCGGGTGCGATTCGGCCCGCGCGAACATCTCGGCGGCCTCCGGCTCGCTGTCGGCGGTCATCGCCAGCGCGCCATGGGTGATCAGCGCCAGGCGGGGTGACAGCTCCGGCAGTCCGGCGTCGCGCGCGGCGAGGGCGTGAACCCTGGCCTGCTCGACTCGGCCGGTGTGCCGGGCGGCCTCGACAAGGTCGAGCAGGGTACGCGAAGCCTGATACGTGTAAGGCAGGAAGGTGCCCGGCGGCGTGATGCCGATGGCGTACAGGTACGCGGCCTCGTAGTCACCGGCGCTCAATGCGGCGGTCGCGCCGGCGGAGTCGGCGAGCTGGGTGAGGAACCCCACTCCGCGCGGCCGTGCCCAGGCGTCCACTTCGGCTTGCAGGTCCCGCGCTCGACCGACCTGCCCGCGCATCGCCGCGAGCTGGGCCAGGTATGCGCGGCTTTGAACTGCGAACAATGCGTGTCCGTACTCAGCCGCCAGGTCCAAGGACCGCTGACCGGTGCCCTCGGCCTCGTCCCACTCGCCGACCGCCATCTGGTCGAGCATGATCAGGTGCAGCATGACCACGCCGCTGGCCGCGGCCCCGGTCTCCAGCTCGCGGTCCACGACGCGCTGCAGATAGGGGCGGTACTGGCTCAGAATGTCGAGATGGTACGCGGACACGGCCAGGCGCGATACCTCCCACGGTTCCAGGGCCGGCAGGTTCGCGGTGGCCTGTTCCACCACCCCGGCACATTCGGCGCCGTACCGGATCACGTCGCTCCAGGCAGCGCTGTAGATCCGCGTGCGTCCGGTGACGACATCGCCCAGGGAGACAAGGAGCTCGTGGGTGCGCTGCCACGTCGGGTGTTCCCCGGCGTACTGACTGATCGCCAGCAAGAGGATCACCAGCCGGGTGAGGACCTCCTCGGGCTCCGTGCTCCTGCCGTCCCGCAGCTGCTCGATCGCGGCCATGACCTGCCGCTGGGTGGAACGGACGTCTCCGTCCTGGTAGAGCGCCTGGTAGGCGGAGGCCAGGACCGAAGTCGGCGACGACGCTTGGCCGGGGGTGAGGCCGGACACGACGAGCCGGTGCGCCTGGCCGAGGCGGGCGGCGTGGCCCGCGACGAACGCCGCGTCTGCCAGGCGCCGGGACCGGTCGGTGTGGTTCTCGCTCAGCTCCGCGGCGCGGGTCAGCCAGGTCACGGCCGTCAGCGCGCCGCCACGCCGGGTCGCCGACTCGGCCGCTGCCTCCAGGATGTCGGCCACATCCTCGTCGGGGTCGAGGGTGGCCGCGGCCAGGTGCGTCGCCCGGCGTTCGAGGTTCTCCCGATGGACCTGCGACAGCGCCTGGTGAGCGGCGCGGCGCTGGTTGGGGGTGGCCATCTGCACGACGGCGGAGCGCACGAGCGGATGCCGGAAGGTGAGGTCGCCGGTGGTCGGCTTGATGTCGAGCAGCCCGGCGGCCACGGCCTCGTCGGCGTCGTGCATGCGGTAACGCACCCCGGGTGGGCCGCCGCCGGGCTCGGTTCCGACACCGTCGAGAGCGCCCATCAGCAGCTCGGCACGCACACCGTCGCTGAGGGCTGCGATCCGAGCGCCGTACAGCTGTTGCAGACGCCGGGGCAGCGACACGCCGTGCTGATCGATGAGATCGTCCACCGCCTGGTCGCCCGCCCGGCCACCGAGGTGGGCGGGCAGTTCCAGCAACGCCAGCGGGTTTCCCCGGGCCTGCTCCAGCACCGTCCGGCGGATCTGCTTGCCCAACCGTGGGTACCGCCGGTCCAGCAGAAGTGCCGCGTCCTCGTCGGCGAGGGCGGCGACGGACCGCTCAGGAAGTGCAGCGGTGTCGAAGCGCGACGCCATGTCGGTGCGGACCGCGATCAGCAGCTTCACCGGGCTGCCGGCCAGGCGCCGACCCACGAAGCCGCACACGTCGGCGCTGGAGTCGTCCAGCCACTGCCCGTCGTCCAGGACCACCAGCAGCGGCTGCTGCGCCGCCGCCAGTGACAGCAGGCTGAGAACCGCGATGCCGAGCCTCATGACCGACGGCGGGTCCCCCTCGGCCCAGCCGAAGACGGCGTCGAACACTGCCCGGGTCCCACCATCCAACTGCGCGACCTCGCTGAGCAGCGGATGAAGGAACTGATGCAGCCCGGCGTAGGGCAGCTCGGACTCCGCCTCGACACCGGCGGCGCGGATGATGGTATGGCCTTCCTGCTCCGCCAGAGCGACGGCGTGGCCTAACAGAGACGTCTTGCCGACTCCCGTCTCCCCTCGTAGCACGAGGGCCTGGCCTGCGGCGGTTGTCACGAACGCCGCAAGCTCGGCCTGCTCGCCTTCCCGCCCCACCATCGGCGTGTTAATGGATTCCATGCCCGTCCCACTTCTTTTCCGATACCGATCAGATCTCTCGTGCCAGTTCCAGCAGCGCCAGCGGGTTACCGCGCGACTCTGCGACGATCAGGTCCCGCAGGGAAGGATCCACCGGCCCGGGAAGCGCCGCGTCCAGCAACGCCCGGGCGTCCTGGTCGCCGAGCCTCTCCACGCGCAGTTCCGGCAGACCTACGAGGAGCCGGACGTTGGCCGGCGCGAGTCCGGGGGCGGAGGTCGACACAGCGAAGACCAGGGCCACCGACTCGGCGTCCAGTCGGCGGGCGACGAACGCGAGGATGGCCACGGACACGCTGTCGAGCCATTGCACGTCGTCCACGATGCAGACCAGCGGCTCGGCAGCGGCGGCCTGGGCGAGAAGGCCCAGCACGGCCAGCCCGATCAGCAGATGTCCGGGCGACTCGCCGCCGCTGAGCCCCAACGCCGTCGACAGGGCGGACCGTTGTGCTGCCGGCAGCGGATTCAGATGACTCAGCAGTGGTGCGCACACCTGCTGAAGGGCCGAATACGCGATCTCGGATCCCGTTTCCACCGCGACGGTGCGGACGACGCGGCCCGCCGGAGCGCGACCGGCCAGGTAGGTCAGCAGGGCGGTCTTGCCGACACCGGACTCCCCGTGCAGGACCAGCGCGCGGCTGTGCCCGTCCCGCACATCAAGCAGCAGCCGATCGAGCATCTTCTGCTCTCGAGCGCGCCCACGCAGCGATGACGATGACGGGTGACTCGTCATATCTCTTCGACGTTCATGATCAGGCTCCGTCACCGGGTGTCAGCTGCCAAGGCTGGCGGCGCGGGCCATGTGGACGGCGTACCACGACGGCCAGTCCGGATCGTTGTGGCCGAGCTTCCCTTCGTACCCGCCATGGGCGAGCGCCGCGTCGCGAGGCGCCTGCTCGAGCTCGGCGGCCGAGCGGTGGACCACGTGGCTGATCTGGCCGGGCCGCCGTGTCGTGACCTCCTGCAGGACGAAGCTGTTGCCGTCCGGGTCAGCGGACGACGCGAACGATCCGTAGGACTGCCGGGCCGAGTGCAGGCCGGGGACCCGGCCGGTGCTGCCGACGTGGTGGAAGACGCCGCCGGCGTCGTGGAACACCTCGCTGACGTCGACGCCGCAGGCCGCCAGCTCGGCGCGGGCTGTGACGACGTCGTCCACGATGAGGTGCACGCCGCGCTCGGACCCCGGTGCGGCGTCGGTCACGCCGCTGCCCGGGCGGGTCAGGTGCACGGCCCGGAAGCCGCCCGGGCCGGAGAAGTCGACGTCCTCGCGGAAGCCGATCCGCGTATAGAAGTCCTTTGCCCGGTCCACGTCCGAGACCGGGACGACCACGGCCTCAATCTTGAAATCCACCATTGCCAGCTCCTTCGCCGCAGCAGATGTCGATCGGCACCCGCTGACAACGATCCCGGGGCTGCCGACCCGTCGCCCCAGGGGCGAACCCTGGTGGCGACCCGGGCCCCGTATCCGCCGGGGGCTCCGGCCAGGGTCCCGGCCGAGAGGACGAGGCTCGAAGAGCGCTGTGCTGCGCTGGGTGCTTGACCCTGTCACCAGCGCGTTGGCTCTGTGGCTGCGTTTACGAGAGCGTGGCCGTCTGTCCCATGACGCCGCCTGGCGCCTTGCCCGGGTCATGCGCCATCCGGACGAGATGGGCTACCGCCTCCACGGACACCGCATCCACGACACGTAGTGAGCTTGTCGTTTATCTGACGAGGTCGAAACGTTCCTCGAACTGGGTCGCTCACCTGGGCATTCGCCGGACGCACGGGTGGCCTCGGCCTGATCATGTGCTCCGACCAAGGACACACCTGATCAAACCGAGGCCGTGGAGAAGAGTGTGCTGCAACAGGGAGACCAGCAAGAGGCGTTCGCGACGCTGTCACGCTTCCGCGGCAACTTCTACGACTGCCTGAACGGGCGTGGGGATGCCCTGTTCGAGCTCGCCGATGCTCTGCTGTGTACGGATGGGCCGGTCAAGACGCTGGTCGACCTGGCGCTCGCACCGGAACACCGCCGTGGCCACGGTGCCTTGTACGGCGGCTTGAACAAGGGGTGCATGGACATAGCCCGACTTCGGCGGACGATCGCCGGGCTGCCGCTGCCGAAAGCGGCGGACGGCCGCCTGGTACTGGCGGTCGACGTCTCACCGTGGCTACGGCCGGACGCCGCGACGTGCCCGGACCGCTCCTTCTGCCACACCTACGGCCGTGGCGATGCCAAGCACCAGATGATCCCGGGCTGGCCGTACTCGGTCGTGGCCGCGCTGGAGACTGGCCGCACCTCCTGGACCGCGGTGCTCGACGCGATCCGCCTGGAGCCCGGCGCTGACCTCGCGGCTGTCACGACCGCCCAGCTGCGCGAGGTCGTCGAACGTCTCATCGTCGCAGGCCAGTGGCACGAGGGCGACCCGGAGATCCTGGTGGTGCTGGACTCCGGATACGACGCCCCGCGCATCGCCTACCTGTTGTCTGGGCTTCCCGTCGAGATCCTCAGCCGTCTCCGCTCTGACCGGGTGATGCGCCGGCCCACGCCACCACGCGTCTACGACCCCAAGGGCGGCCGACCGCCCAAGCACGGCGGCGAGTTCGTCTTCGGGTGGCCGGACACCTGGGGCGCCGAGCAGGCCATGACGGTCACCGACACCCGCCTCTACGGCAAGGCGACCGCGCAAGCGTGGGATCGGTTGCATCCGCGGCTGACCCGACGGGCGGCCTGGATCGACCACGACGGGCCGCTACCGATCATCGAGGGCACCGTCATCCGCCTAGGACTTGTCCGGCCGATCATGTGCGAAGCCAAATGACCAGGGCGGCTGTGGTGGCAGTGCCGAGGAAGACGTAGCCGCGT
>NZ_RIBZ01000224.1:0-29482 GCF_003721215.1 Streptomyces botrytidirepellens | reverse complement strand
GGCGGCGCGGACCCCGGTTCTCGCGGCGGCGCGGACCACCCCGGCGCTCGCGGTGGCGCGGACTCCGGTGCTCGTGGCGGCGGGGGCTCCGGCGCCGCGGCCCGCAGGGGTGTTCGAGCGGATTCCGCCGCAGGTCCGCCCGGGGGCACCGGTTCCGTCCGGCCCCATTGACGTGCCCGTGCCACCTGCCTAGCGTGCTCGTCATCCCATCGGTTCTCCGCAACCTGACGAGCCACCAGTGAAGCGGGAGGGCGGATGAGTCTCTTCGAGGACGGTCGGCCCTTTCTGCACGCGCTCCCCGCCGACGACCGGCGCGCCCTGCTCGCGCTCGGCAGCCCGCGGACGTACGGCCCCTCCGAGGTCGTCCTGCGCGAACACGACCGCACCACCTTCGTCGTCGCGATCGTCTCCGGCTGGGCCACCGTCTCCGTGGAGACCGAGCGCGGGGTGCGGCTGATCCTGGCCCTGCGCGGCGCGGGCGAGGTCGTCGGGGACCAGGCCGCGGTGGACCACGGTTCGCGCAGCGCCACCGTCACCGCGCTCGGCCGGATGGAGGCGGTCGTGGTCTCCGGCGACCGGTTCCGCGCCTATCTGGCGGCGAGGCCGGTCGCCACCGTACTGATCATGCGTCAGTTCAGTTCCCGGCTGCGCAGTTCCGACGGCGAACGGCGCTCCCTTGCCTCCGAGAAGGTGCTCCAGCGGCTGGCCGCCCGGCTGGTCGAGATCGCCGAACGCACCGGCCACCCCGGTCCCGGCGGGGCCATCGCCGTCGATCTGCCGCTGCCGCAGCACGACATCGCCGCGGCCGTGGGCTCGACCCGGGAGGCCGTCGCCAAGGCGCTGCGGCTGCTGCGCGACCAAGGTGTCGTACGGACCGCCTCGCGCCGCTTCGAGGTGCGGGACATCGGGCTGCTGCGGCTGCTGGCCGAGGGGCGCGCGACCGGGGAGCACATTCCGGCGCGCCCCTGCGAATGAGCGCGGGCGCGCACGCCCCGCGAATGCGCGCGACTGTGTAAACGGCTACAGCCCCCGTCCCGCCCCCGGCCCACCCTGGTGGTGGCACAGGTGAACGGGACCGTGTGCGACGGGGGTGCACACGGCCCAGCGCCTGGCGCCGGAGAAGGGCGGCGGGGCGGATCGAGGGAGAGGTCCCGCCGCCCGCTTCGGACCTCCCTCCAGGGATGCCACCCCCGAAGACCTACGTGTACGGGGACCACGGCATGAAGGAGGGCGGGCGATGAGCGAACCGGACGGCATCGACACCCCGGCGGACCCGGGCCCGCGGCGGCTGGACATCCCGAGGGGCGGCCCGCTGGACGGCGCGGGGGAGGCGGGTGGCGCCCGCGCGGCGCGCGAGGCGCGCGCCCATCTGCGCCTCACCGACTGCCCGCCGCGTCCGCCCGACACGGACGAGAACCGCCCGCTCCCCGAAGGGCCGGTGACCCGCGAGGAGTTGGCGCTGCTGCGCCGCGTCCACCGGCCCGCCCCCGGCCATGCCGCGATGCGGGAGCGGCTGCGCCACACCCACCTCCTCGCCCTGTGCGGCGAACCCGGCACCGGCCGCGCCTGGACGGGCCTCGCGCTCCTCGCCGAACTGACCGAAGGCGACGACCCGGCCGAAGCGGCGGGCGGCCAAGTGGTCCGGCTCGGCTCCGGTGCCGTCCCCGCCGGGCCGCAGATCGAGCGCGGTCACGGCTATCTCCTCGAACTGCCCGCCGACGAGACCGATCCCGGGCCCCTCCTGGACCGGCTGCGCGCCCGCTTCACCGAGCGCGGGGCGTTCGGCGTCGTCCTGGTCGCGGACGGCCCGGCCGCCGACCGGCTGCTGAGCGCCCGCCGCCACGCCGTACCGTACGAACCCCCGCCCGCCGCCGAGGTGCTGGACCACCAGCTGTCCGACCTGCTCGCGGACAAGCCCGCCGAGCTGCTGGACCTCGCCCGCGCCACCGCCGCCCGCCCCGACGTGGCCGACGCCCTCGGCCTGGACGAGCCGCGTCCCGGCGAGGCCGCCCGGCTCGCCCGGCACCTCGCCGCTCACGCCGAGGGGCGGCTGTCCGACGAAGGGCTGCTGGAGCGCTGCCGGGACTTCGCCCCGGACCAGGCCCGCGCCTGGTTCGACGGCGCGGGCCGCCCCGGGACCCTGCCCGCCGCGCTGCCCGCCCTGCGGACGGCGGCGCTGCGCATCGCGCTGGCCGTCTTCAACGGCTCCGCCCACAGCCTCACCGCCGAGGCCGCCGAGCTGCTGACCTGGGAGCTGGCCGTCACCCTCGACCCCCAGTACGCGCCCGGACGCCCGCTGTTCGCCGTGCGCCCCGGGGCCGGGCTGGCCGCGGCGCGCGCGGTGTGCTGCGACGGCGTGGAGGACCTGGGCGACGCGTCGGTCGCGGTCCGCGCCGTCCGGTTCCAGGGGCGGCGGCTGGCGTCCGCGGTGCTGTACGAGGCATGGGACGGCCACCACAACGTCCGCGGCCCGATGGCCCGTTGGCTGCGCGCCCTGTGCGACGACCCGCGCCCCCAGGTGTGGGTGCGCGCGGCGGTCGCCGCGGGCGTGCTCTGCGCCCGCGACTATCTGTACGGCTTCGTCGAACTGCTGCTGCCGCTGGCCCGCGCCGACAGCCCGGTGCAGCGGATGGCGGCCGCCACGGCGCTCGCCGAGGCGGCCCGCGACGACGGCGTACGGCCCGCCGTGGACGGCCTGTTGCGCGGCTGGGCGCTGGGCGACGACGCACGCGAGCGCGAGACGGCGGTCCTCGCCCACGGCTACGGACTCGCCGCGGGCTCGGTCCGGGCGTCGCTGGAGGAGCTGGCCCGGCCGGCGTACGCCGACGACGGGCGGACCACCTCGTACAGCGTGTTGCGGCTGCTGGCCGGGACGGACCCGGAGGCCGTGCTCGCCGCACTCGCCGCCTGGCTGCACGACACCCGGCGGCCGCGCCGGGACCTCGCGCTGCTGACGGTGCTGCGCGCCGTCACCACCCGCACCTCGCACCTCTGGGGGCTCGGCGAGGTGCCGGAGCTGGAGCCGTACGCCGCCTGGCCGCTGGCCACCGCGCTGCTGGCCGCCCGCCCGGGCAGTGCACCGCGGCTCGCCGAACTGCTGCGGGCCGCCCTGACCTGGGCCCGCTCGGCGGCCGCCGCCGAGGACGCGCTGGTCGGCTGGATCCGGCGGGCTGCCCGCGACGACCGCCAGCTGGCGGTGTTGTACGGCTTCCTGCCCCGGCTGGCGCACGACGGTGACGAACCGCTCGACGTACGGGCGGCCACCCGGATCCGGGAGGTGCTGGAAGCGCTGTGAGGAGAGAAACGTCGATGGTGAAGGACACGGACTGCACGCGGGACACGGAGCAGACACAGAACACGCCGAACCCACAGAACACGCCGAACCCACAGAACCTGCCCGACACCCCGGACGGCGGCCCGCCCCCGACGCCGGTGGGCGCCGTACGCACCCTCCGCACCCTGCGCGAGGCGCTGCGCCACGGCGGCGACGCCCTGCCCGCGGCGCTGCGCGAGGCCGACGACGGGCTGCTGCTGAGCGCGCTCGACGCGGGGCTGCCCGCCGACCGGGCCACCCGCGTCGTGGTCGAGCTGGTGCGCCGCGCGCCCGAGCGCGGGCCACGGCTCGCCGACGCGGTCTGCGAGAAGGTGCTGATCGCCCACCTCTACCTCGATCAGCCGGGCGGGAGCGCCCGCCTCCGGGTGCGCAACGCGCTGATGCTGTACGAGGGCCTGGTGCGCCCGTACGCGGACCGGGGCGCCGTCCCCGAGCTGATGGCGTGCGTCCTGCCCGGGTTGTGGGCGGCGGGCGACGGCGCGGGGCGCGAGGTGGTGCGCCGTATCGTCGCCACCCGGCAGGTCACCGGCTTCGGGGAGAAGGGCTGGAAGGCGCTGTTCGGCGGCCTGGCCGAGGAGTGCCGGGAGCACGAGGAGTGCCGGGAGCGTGCGGAGGCCGTCTCCCGCGGCGCCCGGCGGCCCGTCCGGTGGCCCGCCCGCCGCCGCGGTACCGAGGACGGCGGCCGTCTCGATCTCCAGCCCGGTCAGCTGTGGGTCTCGGCCCTGCTGGGCTTCCTGGCCGTGGCCCTGGTCCTGATCGTCATCCTGGCCGCGGCCTGATCCCTGCCCCTGCCTGATCCCGGCCGTGGCCCGGACAGGGGCCCTTGGTCACGACTTGTGTCGCGGGTCATCCGCGGCGAGCCCGAAGCGGCGAAGATGGGAATCATGGGATTCCATGTGGACTCGGAGGCCGGGCGGCTGCGCCGCGTCATTCTGCACCGTCCCGACTTGGAGCTGAAGCGGCTCACCCCCACCAACCGGGACGCGCTCCTCTTCGACGACGTCCTGTGGGTGCGCCGGGCCCGCCAGGAGCACGACGGATTCGCGGACGTGCTGCGCGACCGGGGCGTCGAGGTCCATCTGTTCGGCGACCTGCTGGCCGAGAGCCTGGCCCTGCCCACGGCGCGGGACCTGGTGCTGGACCGGGTCTTCGACGAGAAGGAGTACGGCCCGCTGGCCACCGACCGGCTGCGCGCGGCCTTCGACGAGCTGACCGCCCCGGAGCTGACGGAGGCGCTGATCGGCGGCATGACGAAGCGCGAGTACCTGGCCCGGTTCGCGGAGCCGGTGTCCATCCGCTTCCACGCCATGGAGCCGGACGACTTCCTGGTGAACCCGCTCCCCAACCACCTCTTCACCCGGGACGCCTCCGCCTGGGTGTACGACGGGGTGGCCATCAACGCGATGCGCTGGCCCGCCCGCTGGCACGAGACGGTGCACTACGAGGCCGTCTACCGCCACCACCCCCTGTTCGCGGACGACGACTTCCACGTCTGGTCGGAGGGCCAGGCCGCGTACCCCTCGACCATCGAGGGCGGCGACGTCCTGGTGATCGGCAAGGGCGCGGTGCTGATCGGGATGAGCGAGCGGACCACCCCGCAGGCGGTGGAGATGCTGGCGCACCGGCTCTTCGAGGCCGGTTCCGCCCGTACGATCGTGGCGCTCGACATGCCCAAGGGGCGCGCCTTCATGCACCTCGACACGGTGATGACGATGGTCGACGGGGACACCTTCACCCAGTACGCGGGGCTCGGGATGCTCCGCTCGTACACCATCGAGCCGGGCGCGGGCAGCCGGGAGCTGAAGGTCACCGACCATCCGCCGGAGCACATGCACCGGGCCATAGCCGCGGCCCTCGGCCTGGACGCCATCCGGGTGCTCACCGCCACCCAGGACGTTCACGCGGCGGAGCGCGAACAGTGGGACGACGGCTGCAATGTGCTCGCGGTCGAGCCGGGTGTGGTGGTCGCCTACGAGCGGAACGCGACGACCAATACGTTCCTGCGCAAGCGCGGCATCGAGGTGATCGACATCCCGGGCAGTGAGCTGGGCCGCGGCCGGGGCGGGCCGCGCTGCATGAGCTGCCCGGTCGAGCGGGACGCCGTGGAGTCGTGACGGCGGGGTTACCACCGAGCCTCCGTATATATACAGTCTCTCGTATATGCTTCCAGGGCCCGACCTTGCGTGACCCCGTTTGGCCTGCCCGGCCCGCCCGACCCGCTACACCCGCTCGACCGCGACCTAGGAGCCCACCCCATGGCGATTGACCTCACCGGCCGCCACTTCCTCAAGGAGCTGGACTTCACCGCAGAGGAGTTCCGGCACCTGGTCGACCTGTCGGCCGAGCTGAAGGCGGCCAAGCGCGCGGGCACGGAGACGCGCCGGCTCCAGGGCAGGAACATCGCCCTGATCTTCGAGAAGACCTCCACCCGCACCCGCTGCGCCTTCGAGGTCGCCGCCGCCGACCAGGGCGGCTCGACCACGTACCTCGACCCGACCGGCTCGCAGATCGGCCACAAGGAGTCGGTCAAGGACACGGCGCGGGTGCTCGGCCGGATGTACGACGCGATCGAGTACCGCGGACACGGCCAGGGCGTCGTCGAGGAGCTGGCCACCCACGCCGGGGTGCCCGTCTACAACGGCCTGACCGACGAGTGGCACCCCACCCAGATGCTCGCCGACGTCCTCACCATGGCCGAGCACAGTGAGAAGCCGCTGGACCGGATCGCCTACGCCTACCTCGGCGACGCCCGGTACAACATGGGCAACTCCTACCTCGTCACCGGCGCCCTGCTGGGCATGGACGTGCGGATCGTCGCGCCCAAGCTGCTGTGGCCGGACAACACCATCGTGGAGCTGGCCCGCCAGATGGCCGCGGCCTCCGGCGCCCGGATCACGCTCACCGAGGACGTCTCCGAGGGCGTGCGCGGCGCGGACTTCATCGCCACCGACGTGTGGGTGTCGATGGGCGAGCCCAAGGAGGTGTGGGACGAGCGGATAGCCCTGCTGGGGCCGTACGCGGTGACGATGGACGTGCTGCGGGCCACCGGCAACGACGCCGTGAAGTTCATGCACTGCCTCCCGGCCTTCCACGACCTGGGCACCGATGTGGGCCGGGAGATCTACGAGCGGCACGGGCTGACCGAGCTGGAGGTCACCGAGGAGGTCTTCGAGTCGGAGCACTCGGTCGTCTTCGACGAGGCGGAGAACCGGATGCACACCATCAAGGCGGTGCTGGTCGCGACGCTCGGCTCGGCGTAGCCGTCAGCCCTCCGCGGCTTCCGCCGGGGGGAGGGTGAACCAGACGGCCTTGCCGTAGGGGGTGGGGCGGTAGCCGGTGTCCGCGCTGAGGGCCCGGATGAGCAGCAGTCCGCGTCCCCGTTCGGCGAGGATTTCGGGTCTCTTGGGGCCCTCGGGGCGGCCCGGGCCGTCGGACTCGCGGACGCCCTCGTGCGCGTCTTCGCGTACGTCCTCGCGTACGCCTTCGCGTGCGTCCTCGCCTACGTCTCGCCGCGCGTCGTCCCGTACGCCGCCCCGTGTGCCCTGCGGTCCCTGGCCGTCCGGGCCGCTGAAACCGCCGGGCGGAGTGGGGTCCTGGTCGTGCACCTCGACCTGCCAGCCGCCGGTCGGCACCAGCTCCACCACCAGCTCTATCGGCTCGTCCCCGGTCGTGTGCTGCACCGCGTTGGCGACCAGCTCCGCCGTCAGCAGCTCGGCCGTGTCGCCGTCCACGGGCGCGCCGATGTCCGCCAGCGTGTTGCGGATCAGCGCACGGGCCAGCGGTACCGCGGCGGTGGTGTGCGGCAGTGCGAAGCGCCAGGTGGCGGCGTGGAGGGGTTCGGGCACGTACGGGTCCAGACGGTCGGCGAGGAGCGGGATACCGCAGCCCTTGACGGTATGAAGCGGACGATAGTGCCGGAAGGGACCATGGACCACTCTTGGGGGGACTTTGGTCTTTTCGATCACGCCCCCGCTCTATCGCGCACTCGTGACGACAGTCACGTACCGGTGATAACTTCGAGGGGCAGGCACCAGGAAGGCACCCGGCAGACCCAGCCGTCCGGCTGAAGGAGGCCATGGCCCCCATGAGTCCGTTCACCGGTTCCGCGCCCCGCACCGAGGACTGGCGACATCTGCGCCTCACCCTCGACCAGGGCGTCGCCACCGTCACCCTCGCCCGCCCCGAGAAGCTCAACGCGCTCACCTTCGGCGCCTACGCCGATCTGCGCGACCTCCTCGCCGAGCTGGCCCGCGACGGCTCCGTACACGCCCTCGTGCTCGGCGGCGAGGGGCGCGGCTTCTGCTCCGGCGGCGACGTCGACGAGATCATCGGCGCCACCCTCGCCATGGACACCCGCCAGCTGCTCGACTTCAACCGGATGACCGGGCAGGTGGTCCGCGCGCTGCGGGAGTGTCCCTTCCCCGTGGTGGCCGCCGTGCACGGTGCCGCCGCGGGCGCGGGCGCCGTCCTCGCCCTCGCCGCCGACTTCCGGGTCGCCGATCCTTCCGCCCGCTTCTCGTTCCTCTTCACCAAGGTCGGGCTCTCCGGCGGCGACATGGGCGCCGCCTATCTGCTGCCCCGCGTGGTGGGACTCGGCCACGCCACCCGGCTGCTGATGCTCGGCGAACCGGTCCGCGCCCCCGAGGCCGAGCGCATCGGCCTGATCAGCGTGCTGGCCGACGAGGGACAGGCCGGGGCGGAGGCGGCGGCGCTCGCCCGGCGGCTGGCCGACGGGCCCTCCCTCGCCCTCGCCCAGACCAAGGCGCTGCTCACCGCCGAACTCGACATGCCGCTGTCCGCCGCGATCGAGATGGACGCGTCGACCCAGGCGCTGCTGATGACCGGCGCGGACTACGCCGAGTTCCACGCCGCGTTCACCGCCCGCCGCGCCCCGCTGTGGCAGGGCCGATGAACACCACCCCCGGCCCTGCCCCCGCCCCCGGCCGCCCGCTCCGCGTCGCCGTCGTCGGCGGCGGGCCCGGCGGCCTCTACGCGGCGGCGCTGCTCGCCCGCCTCGACCCGCGGCGCGAGATCACCGTCTGGGAGCGGGGCGGCCCCGAGGAGACCTTCGGGTTCGGCGTCGTCCTCTCCGACGAGACCCTCGGCGGCATCGAGCACGCCGACCCGGTCGTCCACGCCGCCCTCCGCGACGCGTTCGTCCGCTGGGACGACATCGACGTGACCCACCGCGGCCATGTGCTCACCTCCGGCGGCCACGGCTTCGCCGCCCTCGGCCGCCGCCGGCTGCTGCGCATCCTCCACGAGCGCTGCCAGGCCCTCGGCGTCCACCTCCGGTTCCGCAGCCAGGCGCCGCCCGCCGAGCAGCTGTCCCGCACGTACGACCTGGTCATCGCGGCAGACGGGGCGGGCAGCGCCACCCGCCAGGCCCACGCCGAGGCCTTCCGCCCCCGCATCACCACCCACCGCTGCCGCTACATCTGGCTCGCCGCCGACGTCGCCTTCGACGCCTTCCGCTTCGAGATCGCCGAGACCGAGCACGGCGTCATGCAGCTCCACGGTTACCCGTATGAGCCGGCCGCGAGCACCGTCATCATCGAGGCACGGGAAGAGGTGTGGCGGCGGGCCGGGCTCGACCGCTGCACCGAACGCGAGTCCACCGAGCGCTGCGCCAAGCTCTTCACCGACGCCCTCGGCGGCCACCCCCTGCGCGGCAACCACTCGCAGTGGACCGCCTTCCGCACGGTCGTCAACGAGCGCTGGTCGCACGGCAATACGGTCCTCATCGGCGACGCCGCGCACACCGCCCACTTCTCCATCGGCTCCGGAACCAAACTCGCCGTCGAGGACGCCCTCGCCCTGGCCGCCTGCCTCGAAGAACACCCCGTCCTCCCCGACGCGCTCGCCGCGTACGAGGCCGAACGCCGCCCGGTCGTCGCGTCCACCCAGCGCGCGGCGCGCGCCAGCCTGGAGTGGTTCGAGAACCTGGAGCTGTACCTGGACCAGCCGCCGCGGCAGTTCGCCTTCAACCTCCTCACCCGCAGCCGCCGCGTCACCCACGACAACCTGCGGCTGCGCGACGGGGAGTTCGTCGAGACGGTGGAGCGCGAGGCCGCCGTACCGGCCGCCACCCCGCCCATGTTCACCCCCTTCCGCCTCCGTGGCCTCACCCTCCGCAACCGCGTCGTCGTGTCCCCCATGGACATGTACTCCGCCGCCCCCGACGGCACCCCCGGCGACTTCCACCTCGTCCACCTCGGCGGCCGGGCGCTCGGCGGGGCCGGGCTGGTGATGACGGAAATGGTCTGCGTCAGCCCGGAGGGCCGTATCACCCCCGGCTGCACCGGCCTCTACGCCGACGCCCACGAAGCCGCCTGGCGCCGCGTCACCGCCTTCGCCCACACCCACTCCCCGGGCGTGGCCGTCGGCGTCCAGCTCGGCCACAGCGGGCGCAAGGGCTCCACCCGGCTCATGTGGGAGGGAATCGACACCCCCCTCCCGCACGGCAACTGGCCGCTCGTCGCCCCCTCGCCCCTCCCGTACCGCCCCGGCGTCAACCAGACCCCGCGGGCCCTCGACGCCGCCGGACTCGCCGCCGTCCGCGACCAGTTCGTCCGCGCCGCCGAACGCGCCGCCCGCGCGGGCTTCGACCTCCTCGAACTCCACTGCGCCCACGGCTATCTGCTCTCCAGCTTCCTCTCCCCGCTCACCAACCACCGCACCGACGCCTACGGCGGCTCCCTCGACGCCCGCCTCCGCTACCCACTGGAGGTCTTCGACGCCGTCCGCGCCGTCTGGCCCGACGACCGCCCCATGACGGTCCGCATCTCCGCCACCGACTGGGCCGACGGCGGCACCACGGCCGACGACGCCGTCGCCATCGCCGCCGCCTTCACCGCCCACGGCGCCGACGCCATCGACGTCTCCACCGGCCAGGTCGTCCCCGACGAGACCCCCGACTACGGCCGCTCGTACCAGACCCCCTACGCCGACCGCATCCGCAACGAACTCGGCGTCCCCGTCATCGCGGTCGGCGCCATCTCCTCCTGGGACGACGTCAACTCCCTGATCCTGGCGGGCCGCGCCGACCTCTGCGCCCTCGCCCGCCCCCACCTCTACGACCCCCACTGGACCCTGCACGCCGCCGCCGACCAGAACTACACCGGCCCCGCCACCCCCTGGCCCCTCCCGTACCAGGCGGGCAGCCGCACGCCCCCGACCGGCCGCACCGACGCCCCCAAGCCCCGGCTCGCGCTCTAGAGGGGGCCGAGCAGGGCGGTGGTGAGCCCGCACAGTGCCGTGATCAGGTCGCGGCCCAGGGTGTGCCACGACTCCTCCGCGCGGGCCGGGTCGACGCGGCCGTTGGCCAGGTCGTACTCCAACTCGGCGAAGGCGTGCACCGAGAGCTGGCGCACCATGGTGCCGTGCCGGGCCAGGAGGTCGGGGCGGATGTCGTCCCGGCGAATCGCGCCGATCTCGCCCAGGAGGCCGAGGGACGGCGTGTCCAGATGTTCCCGCACGACGTAGTCGCGCAGCGCGGGTTCGACGAGGGCCTGGGCGAAGAAGCGCGCGCACCAGGCGGGGGTGCCCGCCTCGATGTACGTCTCGACGTTCGGCAGGATCAGGCACCCGTAGTGGTCCTCCAGGGACACCGTGTCCTGCCCGCGCAGCGCCTCCACCATGGTGATGCGGTGCTTCTCGACGAGCGCGGTGTGGTGCGACAGGATCGTCCTGATGAGCCCGTCACGGCTCTCGAAGTGGTACTGCACCGCCGAGTTGTTGCGCTGCCCGGCTGCCTCGCTGATCTGCCGCACCGAGACGCCCGCGAAGCCGCGCTCGGCGTAGAGCCGCTCGGCGGTGCGCATCAGTTTGTCCCGCGCGAGCACCGAGCGCGCGGACGGCGGGGCAGCCGGGCCGGAAAGCGTCATTCCGCTGGAGTCATTCCGCTGAAGAGGTCATTCCGTCAGGCTGATGGCCCCGGTCGGGCACGCCGCGGCGGCCTCACGGACGGCATCGCGGTGCTCCGGCGGCGGAGCGTCGTCCAGCACGACCACGATCCCGTCCTCCTCCCGCTGGTCGAAGACCTCATCGGCCCTGACCACGCACATCCCGCTGGCGCAGCAGAGTCCCTCGTCAACAGTGATCTTCATGCTACCTCCCTCGCCGCCCGTCACCAGGTGACCCACATGTCCTCGAAACCGCCCGCGGCGACCCCCTCGCGGATGCGGAGCGTCTCCGGGGCGTCCCGCAGCCGCAGCTCGGGCAGCCGCCTGACGAACGTCCCCAGCACCACCTGGAGTTCCACCCGGGCGAGCGTCTGACCGACGCAGAAGTGCGGTCCCGCGCCGAACGCGAGGTGCTGGGCGTTGTTCTCGCGGCGCGGATCGAACCGGTCGGGGTCGGGGAACTTGCGCTCGTCCCGGTTGGCGGCGTGCAGATTGACGAACAACGTGCTCCCGGCGCCCACCGGCACCCCGCTGACCTCCGTGTCCTCGGTTATGAACCGGGGGATGCCCACCCCGCCGTTCGCGTCCATCCGCAGGGCTTCCTCCACCACGCCCGGCACCAGACCCGGATCCGCGAGCACCGCTTCGTAGCGCTCCCGCTCCGACAGCAGCATCGCCGTCATCTTCAGGATCATGTTGGACGTGGTCTCGTGCCCCGCCAGCAGGAGGCCGACCGCGGTGGAGATCAGTTCGTCGTGGCTGAGCCGCCCGTCCTCGCTGTCGGAGATCTGCGTCAGCTCGCTGAGCAGATCGTCGCCCGGCTCCGCCCGCTTGTGCTCGACCAGATCCGATGCGTAGGCGTGGAAGTCCCGCTGCGCTTCGTCCACTTCGGCCTGCGTGTAACGCGTCAGCGTCAGCAGGACCTCCGACCAGCGCGCGAACTTGTCCTGGTCCTCGCTCGGCGCGCCCAGCAGCGCGCAGATGACCCGCACCGGCAGCGGAAGCGCCAGCGCCGCGCGCAGATCCGCGGGCGACCCCTTGGCCACCATGTCGTCCACCAGCGCGTCGGCCATCTCCTGCACGCGCGGCCGCCACGCCTCCATCTTCTTCACCGTGAACGCGCGGCTGATCAGCCGCCGCCACCGCCGGTGCCCCGGCCCCTCCTTGTTGTCCACCTGCCCCTGGGCCGGCCGGCTGAACATGCCACCGTCCTCGGTGGTCGACATCCGCGCCGCGCCCTCCCGGTCGAGGTTCCGGCTGAACCGCTGATCGGTCAGCAGCCCGCGCACCTCCTCGTACCCGGTCAGCAGGCCGACCACATCCCCACTGGGCATCCGCACATGCGCCACGGGACACGCGGCCCGCGTCTCGGCCCACTCCCGCGGGGGCTCCAGCACATTCGGCTGCTCGAAGGGATAGTCAGGAACGACGTCAGTCATGGGGGGACTCCTCCGGTGTCGGGGACCTCCTGAGCACCGTAAGACGAGCGTCTTATTAAATCAATGGGCTTAGAAGCTGTGGCTGACGCGGTTGCCCGTGTAGGTTCGCAGGAGGGCTTACGGCATCACCCCCCACTCCTGCGCATGCTGGTGGACGAACTCGGTGAAAGTGCGCGGCGCGCGGCCGGTCAGGCCCAGTACGTCGGTGCTGACCTGGTCTTCCCGACCGGCCCGGATGCTGTCTTCCACGGCCGCGAGGGCATGCGCGAACTCGGCGGGGATGCCTGTCGCGCGGTGGTCAGCCGCCTGTTCGTCGGTGTCGATGTGTACCACGCGCACCGGTCGGCCGGCGCCGGTGGTGATGGTCGCCGCCGCGTCCGCGTAGCTCAGTGCCTTCGGTCCGGTGAGCAGGTAGTCACGGCGGTCGTCGGGCTCGACGGCCGTGTCGGTCAGCAGGGCGCAGGCGGCGGCCGCGACGTCCTGGACGTCGATCCAGCCCACTCGTCCCTCCCCGGCGGCGGTACGGATCTCGCCGTGCCGACGGATCCGTTCGCCCAGCGGGTGTGGGCGCAGGAAGTTCTGCATGAACCCGGACGCGCGCAGCACGGCCCACCCGGGGTGCGCCCGCACCCGTGCGGCCAGCTCCAGCGCGCTGGGGGCGTTCGGTAGCACGATGGCAGAGCCGAGAAGCACCACCCTGCGCACGCCGAGGTGCTGCGCCTCGGCCAGGAACGGTCCGACCAGCGGCAGGGGATCCACGCTCTGAACCGGTGGCACCAGGAACACCCGGTCCATTCCGCGCAGTGCGGCGGGATGGGTCCTCGGGTCACTCCAGTCGAATCGGATCGCGTCAGGGTCACTGGCAGCAGGGGTCCGGCTGGCTACCCGGACCGGCACGCCCTGGCCGCGCAGCAGTTCCGCCAGGATGCTCCCGGTCTTCCCGGTGCCGCCGGTCACCAGCACGCCGGTCATCGGGCATCCTCCGGGCACAGCGCGTCGAGCAGTTCGGGCAGCGTGCCGGCCGCCGCCGCGGTGGCCAGCGGGCTCCAGTAGTCCCGGTAGCAGGTGATCAGACCGTCCTGGACGGTGAGTACCACGATGTAGTCCAGCCGATACGGCTCTCCCGTACGTACTGTGGATCCGGTTCCCGTGAACTCCACGACGAGCGTGTCCGGCTGCTGCGTCCGGTACACGGTCATCGAGGGGATCTCCCGTACGTCCATCAGCTCAGGGAGGCGGGCCAGGTAGGCGCGGATCTCGTTCCGCCCGGTCAGTCGGCGCGGTGAGGTTCCCGCGGCGAACGGGAACTCGGCGACGCCGTCGTCCGCCCACAAGTCGGCGGCGGCGTCGGTGTCGCCGGCCGTCATCAGGTCCAGCATCCGCCGGATTGTTGCTTCGGGGGTGCTCGTCGAGTCTTCGCGTGTGCTCGGCATGGTGTCCTCCGGTGTTCGACGGGGTGCGACCCGTCCAGACTGGGCGCGGGCGCGCGTCCCGGGAACCGACGACTGAGCCCCGGACCGCCAGTCCGTGGCTAAGCGCGGCAACGGGTGCCACCATGAACGGGTGAGCAGAAGGGAACTGGCCGACTTCCTGCGCCATCGGCGGGAGGCGTTGCATCCGGAACGGTCGCCGGGCACGCACCCCCCGGGCCGACGTGCCCGCCGTACACCAGGATTGCGCCGGGAAGAGGTGGCCGCACTGGCCGGGGTGTCGGTCAGCTACTACGAACGGCTCGAACAGGCCCGCGCGCCGCGCCCGTCCCCGGAGGTACTCACCACGCTCGGTACGGCGCTTCAGCTCAGCACAGCGGAGCGCGAGCACCTGGCGCGGCTGGCCGGGCAGGTGCCACCCGGCACGGACGCCGATCGACAGCCGGTTCCCGACGAGGCCCACCGGCTCCTTGACCGGCTTGCGCCGACCCCCGCCTACCTGGTCGACGAGCGGCAGGACATCGTGGCCTGGAATGCCGAGGTGGCCGCGCTGATCCCCGGCTTCGAGCAGATGCACGCAGCGGAGCGCAACACGGTGCGGCTGGCCATCCGCCTTGGCGGCACGTTCTGCCGGGCGGCGCAGGGCGCGGAAGGCGAGTTCGCCCGGCAGTTCGCCGCGCAGCTGCGGGCAGCCAGTGTCCGGTACCCGGCCGACCGCATGCTCGGCGAGCTGATCAACGAACTCGCCGCCCACAGCGCGGAATTCGCCGCTGGCTGGCGCGATCACGACGTACGACCGGTACCCACACTGCGCAAGGTGCTGCGCCACCCCCAGCTGGGCGACCTGGAGGTGATCTCCCAAACCCTGCTGCTGCCGGGAACCGATCTGCAGTTGGTCATGTACCAGGCTGAACCAGGCAGCCCGAGCGCCGCCGCACTGGCCCGGCTCGGAGCACGCAGCCGGTGAACGGTCAGCCCTGATCCGACGCACCGTTGACGTCGAGGGCCGCTCGGGTCGCGGGCCGGCCGCACCGGCCGAACACCACCGCGTCCTCCGCCTGGGGCGCCCCTCTCCTCGCCCTCTGCAAAGGGACAAGATCGTGGGACGAGAAGCCGTGGCCTCCGAATGAGACGAACCGGGAACGCGCAGGTCGCCATCGCGGAGCGGGACATTCCGATTGCGGGCCTACAGCCCGTCAGGGGGCGCGCACCGGGTATCGGCAGGAGTCAGGTGGCTGGTTCAGCGGCGGCGTCGTAGGCGGCTCGGGCGTTGGTGATGTCGACCCGGTGGCGTTCTGCCCAGCCGACGAGCCCGCTCAGGGTTGCGTGGAGCTCTCGGGCCATGGGTGTGAGGCTGTATTCGACCTTGGGCGGAACGGTGGGGTAGACGGTCCGGATGAGCAACCCGTCGCGTTCCAGCTTGCGCAGGTTCAAGGTGAGCATGCGTCGACTGATGCCTGCGATGGCGCGCTCCAGCTCGGTGAAGCGGACCGGTCCATGGGCGGCGGCGACGAGGATGCCGATGCTCCACTTGCCTGCGACGTGGTCGAGGACCTCGGTGAGCGGACATGCCTCGTTACTGACCTGGGCGGACACATCCGTGTGACTGTGTGACAAGAAAGTGCCTCCTTCCGCGCCGCTTGATGGTTACAGAAGATTACTGCTGTAACAAATCATGCCCCATGGGAGGAAGCCCCGTGCTCAGAACCGCCTCATCAGCACAGAGATCGCGTTGGTCGGCGCTGGCCGTGCTCTGCTCCGGCCAGCTGATGGTGATCCTCGACGGGACCATCGTCAATGTGGCACTGCCGTCCATCCAGGCAGACCTGCATTTCTCCTCGTCAAACCTGGCCTGGGTGGTCAACGCCTATCTGGTCCCCTTCGGCGGCCTGCTGCTGCTTGCCGGACGGTTCGGCGACCTGATCGGACGCAAGCGGGTCTTCGTCACGGGCCTGATCGTCTTCACCGCTGCCTCGTTGCTCTGCGGCGTGTCCCAGACCCCGGCGATGCTACTGGCCTCGCGGTTCGTCCAGGGTGCTGGTGGCGCGGTGGCCTCTGCCGTCACCCTCGGCATGGTTGTGACCTTGTTCCCGCAGCCGAAGGAGCGGGCGAAGGCCATCGGCGTCTACAGCTTCGTCCAGTCCGCCGGTGGCTCGCTGGGTCTCCTCGCGGGTGGCGCCCTGACGCAGACCATCAACTGGCATTGGATCTTCTTCGTCAACGTCCCGATCGGTATCGTGGCGGCGCTGTTGGCCGGACGCATGCTCCACTCCGAGCGCGGTGTCGGCCTTGGCAGGGGCACGGACGTCGTGGGCGCGTTCCTGGTCACGTCCGCACTGATGCTCAGCGTCTACACCATCGTCGAGACCACCGACTACGGCTGGCATTCCGCACACACGCTGGGCTTCGGCGCCGCGGCACTCGCCCTGCTCCTCGCCTTTCTCGCCCGCCAGATGAAAGGGGCAAGCCCACTTCTTCCGCTGCGTGTGTTCCGCTCGCGCAACGTCTCAGGAGCGATGGGCATCCAGGCCCTCATGGTGGCCGGGATGTTCAGCTTCCCATTCCTGTGCGTGCTCTACCTGCAGAAAGTGCTCGGCTTCAACGAGATGCACACCGGCCTCGGCATCTTCCCGGTCTCGGTGGCGATCGGCGCGCTCTCCCTCGGCTTCTCGCCCAGGCTGATCGCGCGCTTTGGCCCGCGCGCCGTACTGCTTCCGGGGCTCGCGCTCATCGCGGCGGGGCTGGCCACGCTCGGCCGGGTTCCGGCAGGCGGAAGCTACTTCGTGGACATCTTGCCCGCACTGGTCCCACTCGGCATCGGCTTCGGTCTCGCGATGCCGTCACTGGCCACACTCGCAATGTCAGCGGCCACGCCCGAGGACTCCGGGATCGCCTCCGGCATGTTCAACACCATGCAGCAGATAGGCAGCGCCCTCGGCCTCGCGGTCCTCAGCACGCTCGCCGCCTCGCACACAGACGCACTGCTGGGCCACGGCGAGAGCACCGCCTCGGCACTCACCAGCGGTTACCAGTTCGCCTTCCGCTCAGGCGCGGGCCTCGTCGCCGCCGCTCTCCTCCTCGCCGCGACCGTGCTGCGGTCCCACGCCACACCGCAACGTCGGACGCCTGCGCAAGACGCTCCTGAGTCGGTCGCCGAGAACGCCAACCGCTGACCGTGTCAGCAGGACTCACCGGAACTCCGAAATCGTGCCGAGAGGACCGGGATGGCAGCGATCTTCTCGGCGGTGAGGTTCTTTCGTACGAGGCCGTGAGGGCGGCGCGGGCTGCTGCACGGAATGACCTCGTCGGGCGTGACGACGTAGTCCACCCGGAAATCATGCTCGCTCTCCGGCATCGCCTCCTCGATCACCTGAAGCGAGTGGACCGGCGCGACGATCACCGTCTCGGACGTGACCAAGCCCGCCTCAATCAACAGCGCGACCTCCAGGTCGGAGTATCCGGCGCCCTTCCCGAGCCGCGCCCCCGACCGGTTCCGCTTCATGGACCAACTGACACTGGCTGCGGCACCTGAGGCCGTTTCTGCCTCGCGCCACTTCCTCAGGCTTGCGCTGTCCAAGTGGCGCGCGGCCACTATCGAAGAAGACGCGCTTCTGATCGTCTCGGAGTTGGTAACCAACGCCGTGACTGCGACGGACATGGCAGCCGACCACCAGGCCCGACCAGGGAGGTGGGGAGGCGAAGCCGTCGTCGTACCCCGTCCGCCGCTCCTCGGCGAAGGCGATCCAGGGGTGATGGGCGTGGCACAGGACGACATGTTCGTCGGCGCGCCGGATGATCGAGGCGGTGTGGAAGGTTTGGGGGTACGTCCGCTCCTGCACCGTGCCGACCCGGCCCCCGCTCGCTCGGGCGGCGGCGTGGAGGGCGGTGCGGAAGGCGCGCACGCCGGTTTCCGGGAGCGGGCCGTGCTCGGGTCGGAAGAAACCGGTCGCGCCTCGTGGCAGAGGAAACACCGTGCCTCCTGGGCTCAGGGCTTGTTGTGAGTGTGGCCGGTGAGGTGGCGGTGGATCTCGTAGACGAGCCGGATGCCGCCGGCGAGCAGTGGCGGGGCGAGGAGCTTCCTCAGAGTTGCCGACTCCACGCCCGCGTCGGCGCGCAGCCACAGCAGGAGGGCGCCGGTGGCGGAGACGTGGAGGAGGGCCCAGAGCACTCCCGTTCGGGCCTCGCGGGAGGGGATGGTGGCGGCGAGGGCCCATAACCACGGTATGAGGGAGAACCCCAGGGCTACGAGTGCCATCAGGCCGGTCTCGCCGTCGTCCCGTGCAGCACGGCGGCGGCGTGCTCCGCGGCTGCGTCGCGCAGGCGGGCGTGGAGGGCGGTGAAGACCTCGGCGGCGCGGGCGCCGGGCCAGTCGTCGGGGAGCAGGGCGGGCGGCAGACCGGGGTCGGCGTAGGGGAGGTGGCGCCAGGAGTCGAGGGCCAGGAGGTGGTCACGGTAGGCGGCTTCGGGGGTGGGGGTGTGGTCGGTCCAGTGGGCGAGGACCGGTTCGTGGGCGGCGAGGAACGCGTGGTGGAGGGCGGCGAGTTCGTCCAGGTCCCACCAGCGGCGGACCGCCTCGGCGGTGGGGGTGAAGCCCGCGTGGTCGCCCCGGAAGAGGTCGACGTAGGAGTCGAGGCCGAGGCGTTCCAGGGTGTGGCGGGTCTCGTCGTAGAGGCGGTCCGGGGCGATCCAGACGCCGGGGGCGGCGGTGCCGAAGCCGAGGCGGGAGAGGCGGGAGCGGAGCAGGTGGCGCTTGTTGCGCTCCTGTTCGGGGACGGAGAAGACGGCGAGCAGCCAGCGGTCGGGCCCGGGGGCCGGGCGGGGGTAGATGCGGTGGTCGCCGTCGTCGAGGAGCTGGCGGGCGTCGGCGGACAGGGCGTAGCCCGCGGCACCGGTGGCGGTGCGGTCGGCGACCAGCAGGCCGCGCCGTTTGAGGCGGGAGACGGCGGAGCGCACCGAGGGCGGGTCGACGCCGACGGTGCCCAGCAGCCGGATGAGGGCGGCGACGGGCACCGGCCCGGCCGGATGGCCGGGGGTGCCGCGCCCGTGCGCGCCGTAGTGGCTGACGATGAGGGAGCGCGGGGTGTGCTGCTCGTTCACGGGGTCACTGTAAGGCGGTCACTGTAGGGCGCCGTCGCGGAGGCGGTAGCGCTGGAGCTTGCCGGTGGCGGTGCGGGGGAGTGCGTCGAGGAAGACGAAGCGGCGCGGGCATTTGTAGGGGGTGAGTTCGGCGGTGGTGTGGGCTTTGAGGGCGGCCGTCGTCTCCTCGGTGCGCGGGACGCCCGCGCGCAGGACCACGTGGGCGACGACGATCGTGCCGCGCTCCGCGTCCGGCTGCCCGGTGACGGCGGCTTCGACCACGTCGGGGTGGCGCAGCAGGGCCTCTTCGACCTCGGGGCCCGCGATGTTGTACCCGGACGAGATGATCATGTCGTCCGCGCGTGCCACATAGCGGAAGTAGCCATCCGGATCGCGGATGTAGGTGTCACCGGTGAGGTTCCAGCCGTCGCGTACGTACGTGAGCTGGCGCTCGTCCGCCAGGTAGCGGCAGCCGGTCGGGCCGCGCACGGCGAGCAGGCCCGGTTCGCCGTCGGGGACGGGGCACAAGTCCGCGTCGACCACCCGGGCCTCGAAACCGGGCACCGGAACGCCCGTCGTCCCCGGGCGGATCGCGTCGTCGGCGGCGGACAGGAAGATGTGGAGCAGTTCGGTGGCGCCGATGCCGTTGATGATGCGCAGCCCGGTGGCCTCGTGCCAGTCGTGCCAGGTGGCGGCGGGCAGGTTCTCCCCGGCGGAGACGCAGCGGCGCAGCGAGGAGACGTCGTACGCCCCGGGTTCGGTGCGCAGCCGGTTCAGCATGGCCCGGTAGGCGGTCGGCGCGGTGAACAGCACCGACACCCGGTGCCGTGCGATGTCGGCGAGCAGCCGCTCCGCCCCGCCGCCGCCCCGGTCGGTCAGCAGCGCCGACGCCCCGGCGCGCAGCGGGAAGACGACGAGACCGCCGAGGCCGAAGGTGAAGCCGAGCGGCGGGCTGCCCGCGAACACGTCGTCGGGGGTGGGCCGCAGCACCTGGGCCGAGAAGGTGTCGGCGATGGCGAGCACATCGCGGTGGAAGTGCATGCAGCCCTTGGGCCGCCCGGTGGTTCCCGAGGTGAAGGCGATGAGGGCGACGTCGTCGGCGGAGGTCGGGACGGCCTCGTACGACGCGGGCGCGCGGGCCGCGAGCCGCAGCAGGTCGTCGGGCGCGTCACCGCCGTAGGTGAGGGTGCGCAGCCCCGGCACCTCGGCCTTGACGAGGTCGTCCGCGCACCGCGCGTCGCACAGCGCGTGCCCGACCCGGGCGATGTCGCAGATCGTGGCCAGTTCGCGGGACCGCTGGGCGGCGAGGACGGTCACCGCGACCGCGCCCGCCTTCATGACGGCGAGCCAGCAGGCGGCCAGCCAGGGCGAGGTGGGGCCGCGCAGCAGCACCCGGTTGCCGGGGACGACGCCGAGCGTGGTGGTGAGGGTGTGCGCGATGCGGTCGACGTGCGCGCGCAGGTCCCCGTACGTCCACACCGTGCCGGAGCCGTCGCGCACGGCGGCCCGCTCCGGGCCGTACCGCTCCACCGTGCGATCCAGTAACTCCGCCCCGCAGTTGAGCCGGTCGGGGCGGCGTGGCCCCGGCAGGTCCAGGAGGAGCCCGGGCCACTGGCCGGCGGGCGGGAGGTGGTCACGGGAGAAGGTGTCGACGTGTGCCGAAGGCCTGAGCTCCATCGAGGATGCGCCCCCTGCCTGCCCGATGTGCCTGCCGGATGGCTGTCTGAAGCCGCCTTGTCAGCGTAACGTGATGGTGACGACAGTCAATATGCCGCGATAAGGGTTGTGCCGAGGGAGGCCCCCGATGCCGTCATTCGCACTGGATCCGGAGCAGCGGCGCTGGTGCGCACGGCTGCGCGCGCTGGCCCGCGACCGGCTGCGGCCGCTCGCGGACGCCGGTACGCCGGGGCGCGTCAACCGGCCGTTGACCGAGGCATTGGGCGAACTGGGCCTGCTGGAGCGGCTGTTCCCGGAGGACGGGCCGGTCCGGGCACTCGATCTGTGCCTGCTGCGCGAGTCGCTGGCCATGGAGTGCACCGAGGCCGAGACGGCGCTCGCCCTCCAGGGGCTCGGCGCGTACCCGATCGTGCTGTCCGGCGGCGAGAAGCTGTACGAGCGCTGGATGCCCGGGATCCGGGCGGGCCGTACCGTCGCCGCCTTCGCGCTGAGCGAGCCGGACGCCGGGTCGGACGCGGCCGCGCTCACCCTGCGGGCCGACCGGGACGGGGCCGGGGGCTGGCGGCTGACCGGCGAGAAGTGCTGGATCTCCAACGCGCCCGAGGCCGATGTCACCACCGTCTTCGCCCGCACCACCCCGGGCGCGGGCTCACGCGGCGTCACCGCCTTCCTGGTCCCCGCCGACCGCCCCGGACTCGGCGGCGAACCCCTGGAGATGCTCAGCCCGCACCCCATCGGCCGCCTCGTCTTCGACGGCGTCCCGGTCACCGCCGAGGACGTGCTGGGCGTGCCGGACGCGGGCTTCCGCGTCGCGATGCGCACCCTCAACCTGCTGCGGCCGAGCGTGGGCGCGTTCGCCGTCGGCATGGCGCAGGCGGCGCTGGACGCCTCGCTGGCGCACGCCGGAAGCCGCACCGCGTTCGGCGGTCCGCTCAAGGACCTCCAGTCCGTCGCGCACCAGCTCGCCGAGATGGCCACCCGCACCGAGGCCGCCCGGCTGCTGGTGTACGCGGCGGCGAGCGCGTACGACGACGGCGAGCCCGGCATCGCCCGGCGCTCGGCCATGGCCAAGCTGCTGGCCACCGAGACCGCGCAGTACGTCGTGGACGCGGCCGTCCAGATCCACGGCGCCCGCGCGCTGCGCCGCGGCCACCTGCTGGAACACCTCTACCGCGAGGTGCGCGCGCCCCGCATCTACGAGGGAGCCACCGAGGTCCAGCGCACGATCATCGCGAAGGAGCTGTACCGATGACCGAACCCCTGCACCGGATCAACCCCGCCGAGCTGTCCCCGCCCACCGGATTCAGCCACGCCGTCACCGCGACCGGCGGACAGCTGGTCTTCCTGGCCGGTCAGACCGCGCTGGACCAGGACGGCAAGGTCGTCGGGGACACCCTCCCCGCCCAGTTCCGCCGGGCGCTCACCAATCTGTTCACCGCGCTGGCGGCCGCCGGTGGCAGCCCCACCGACCTCGCCCGGCTGACCGTCTACGCCACCGACATCGCCGCCTACCGCGAGTGTGCCCCCGAACTCGGCCGGATCTGGCGGGAGATGGCCGGTCGCGACTATCCGGCGATGGCCGTCATCGGCATCGTCCGGCTGTGGGACGAGGAGGCGATGGTCGAACTGGACGGCATCGCGGTGCTGCCGTAGCGAAACGCCCTTGCTCTGTTATTCCGAAATACCGTAGTCTCCGGCCATGGCCGACGAGTCCCTGCACGAGCGGGTCGCCGCACTCGAAGAACGGGTGTCGCGCCTGGAGTCCGAAGCGCCGGACACCCCGCGGAACGAGGTGTTCTGGGCCCTGGAGGGGCTGCGCCGACGGAGCACGGGACACGGGCAGGTGCTGTTCACCGGTGCGGTCGAGCTGCCCACCGGCAAGCACTACGAATGGCAGCAGGGCGCCACGACCGACGGCCTGCTGGACGCGGACTGGTCCGAACACGCCGCGCCCTACGCCGCGTTGGGCCACCCGGTGCGGCTCACCCTGCTGCGCGCCGTGCTGGGCGGCACCCGCTCGGCGGCCGAACTCCAGGAGACCGCCGGGCTGAACACCACCGGCCAGCTCTACCACCACCTCAAGCAGCTGACGGCCACGGGCTGGCTCCAGGCCGAGGGCCGCGGCCACTACCAGGTGCCCGCGGGCCGGGTCGTGCCGCTGCTCGTGCTGCTGTCCGCGGTGGTGCCACCAGCCAAACCGACCACGGGGGAATGACGCATGAACCGACGTAAATTCATCACCACTGCGGCTGCCGCCGCCACGGGCACCGCCCTGCTGTCCGGCACCGCCGCCGCGGCCGACGACACCCTGCCCGCACGGGTGCGGCGCACCCTGGACCAGGCGCTGGCCGCCGGGGCCCCGAGCGCGGTGTGCGGCGTCATCCAGGGCGGGCGGACGTACGTGGCGGGCGCGGCCGGAAAGGGGAAGCGGACGCCGAACGGCCGGACCGTGTTCCAGCTCGGCTCGATCGGCAAGACGCTCACCGCCACCGCCCTCGCCCGTGCCGTCACCGCGGGCGAAACGCGCCTCGACGCACCGCTCACCCTGCCCGCCCGCTTCCCCATACCCCGCAAGGGCCCCCGCCGGATCACCCTCGCCGACCTGGCGACCCACTCCTCCGGCCTGCCCCGCCTGCCGGAGGGCCTCCTCGACGGCGCGAACCCCTACGACCCGTACGCGCACTACACGCTGGACGACCTGGCCGAGGGCCTGAGCAAGACCACCCTCGCCACCGAACCAGGCAGTAAGTACGCCTACTCCAACCTCGGCTTCGGACTCCTCGGCCAGGCACTCGCCTTCGACCGCGTGGACGAGATGCTGCGGCACCGGGTGGCCAGGCCGCTGGGTCTGGCCGACACCACGACGACCCTGCGGCCGGACATGCTGCTCCGCAAGGCAGTGGGCCACGCCGGGGGAGTACCGGTTCCCGACTGGCACGACCACGTGCTCAGCGGGGCGGGCAGCTCCATGTACAGCACGGCCAACGACATGCTGCGCTACCTGGCCGCCCAACTCCGCCCCGAGCGCTCCCCGTTGCGGGCGGCCATCGAACTGACCCAGCGGCCCCACTTCGACGCTGGCAAGGGCTTGCGGCTCGGCCTCGCCTGGCACCTCATACCGCTGCCCAGCGGCCGCACCATGACCTTCCACGACGGCGGCACCGGCGGCTTCACCACCTTCGCGGCGTTCTGCAGGGACAGCGGGACGGCCGTGGTGATGATGGTGAACACCGTCAGCCAGGATGCCGACGGCAAGCAGTACCCGATCGGCCCACTCGCCGAGGAGTTGCTCAACGACCTCGACGCCGCCCACTGACCGCCGCCGTTCGTGAGGAGCCCTGACAACCATGGCTGATAAGCGTGTTGTCGTCGTCACCGGTGGCGGCACCGGCATCGGCGCCGCGACCACCCGGTTGCTGCGCGCCGACGGACATCACGTCGTCATCGGCGGCCGACGGCCCGGCCCGCTGCGGCAGATCGCCGACGAGACCGGCGCGCTGGCCCACCCCGCCGATCTCACGGACGCGACCGCCGTCCGCGAGCTGGTCGACACCACCGTCGCCCGCTACGGCAGGCTCGACGGACTGGTCCTCAACGCGGGCGCCGGGCGCGGCGGAGCGGTGGGGGACCTGTCCGACGAGACCTGGGACCTGGTGCTCCGCACCAACCTGACCGCCCCCTTCCTGCTGATGCGAGCGGCGCTCCCGCATCTGCTGAAGGCCCGTGGTTCGGTGGTCGCCGTCGCCTCCGTCTCGGCGCTGCGCAACGGGACGGGCAACGCCGCGTACGCCACGTCCAAGGCCGCACTGCTCCAGCTGTGCCGCTCGCTGTCCGTCGACTACGGCCGCCAGGGGCTGCGGGCCAACACCGTGTGCCCCAGCTGGGTGCGCACCGAGATGGCCGACCGCCGCATGGCGCGCTTCGCCGAGGAGTCGCAACTGGACGGCGGTGTCGAGGAGGCGTACGAAGAGGCGACCGCCCTCATACCCGCGGGGCGCCCGGGGGACCCGGCCGAGGTCGCCGAGGCGATCGCCTGGCTGCTGTCCCCCGCCGCCTCCTTCGTCAACGGCGCGACCCTCACGGTGGACGGCGGTGTCGCGGCGCTCGACGGCGGCACGGTGCCGTTCGACTTCCGCCTCACGCGCCGCGACGGCAACGGCTGANTCACGGTGGACGGCGGTGTCGCGGCGCTCGACGGCGGCACGGTGCCGTTCGACTTCCGCCTCACGCGCCGCGACGGCAACGGCTGACGGGGGCGGGGCGCCGCGGTACCGCGGCGCCCCGTGGCGGGCCTCAGATGTCGCGGAACGTCTCGATCTGCGCGCCGATCGAGTTCAGCCGCTCGGCCAGGTCCTCGTAACCACGGTTGATCACGTACACGTTGCGCAGGACGGAGGTGCCGGGCGCGGCCATCATCGCCAGCAGGACGACCACGGCGGGGCGCAGCGCGGGCGGGCACATCATCTCGGCGGAGCGCCAGCGGGTGGGACCCTCGACCAGGACCCGGTGCGGGTCGAGGAGTTTGACGTGGGCGCCGAGCCGGTTCAGCTCCGTCAGATAGATGGCGCGGTTGTCGTAGACCCAGTCGTGGATCAGCGTCGAGCCCTGGGCGGCGGCCGCGATGGCGGCGAAGAAGGGCACGTTGTCGATGTTGACGCCGGGGAACGGCATCGGGTGGATCTTGTCGATGGGCGCCTGGAGCTTCGACGGCCGGACCGTCAGGTCGATCAGCCGGGTGCGGCCGTTGTCCGCCGCGTACTCCGCGCTGCGCTCGTGGTCGAGCCCCATCTCCTCCAGGATGGCCAGCTCGATCTCCAGGAACTCGACCGGCACCCGGCGGATCGTCAGCTCCGACTCGGTGACGACGGCGGCGGCGAGCAGGCTCATCGCCTCCACCGGGTCCTCGGAGGGCGCGTAGTCGACGTCACGGTCGATGTGGGTCACGCCGTGGACGGTGAGCGTCGTGGTGCCCACGCCCTCGACCTTGACGCCCAACTCCTCCAGGAAGAAGCAGAGATCCTGGACCATGTAGTTGGAGGAGGCGTTGCGGATGACCGTGACGCCGTCGTGGCGGGCGGCCGCGAGCAGCGCGTTCTCGGTGACCGTGTCGCCGCGTTCGGTCAGCACGATCGCGCGGGTGGGGGAGACCGAGCGGTCGACGCGGGCGTGGTACATGCCGTCGGTGGCGGTCACTTCGAGGCCGAAGGGGCGCAGCGCGGTCATGTGCGGCTGCACGGTGCGGGTGCCGAGGTCGCAGCCGCCCGCGTAGGGGATCCGGAAGCGGTCCATCCGGTGAAGGAGCGGGCCGAGGAACATGATGACGCTGCGCGTGCGGCGCGCGGCCTCGGTGTCCATGGAGTCGAGGTCCAGCTCGGCGGGCGGCACGATCTCCAGGTCGTTCCCGTCGTTGAGCCAGCGGGTGCGGACGCCGATGCTGCCCAGCACTTCGAGGATGCGGTAGACCTCCTCGATCCTGGCGACCCTCCGCAGCGTGGTGCGGCCCGCGTTGAGGAGGGTGGCGCACAGCAGCGCCACGCACGCGTTCTTGCTCGTCTTCACATCGATGGCGCCGGACAGCCGGCGGCCGCCGACCACGCGCAGATGCATCGGACCCGCGTAGCCGAGCGAGACGATTTCGCTGTCCAGCGCCTCACCGATACGGGCGATCATCTCAAGGCTGATGTTCTGGTTCCCGCGCTCAATGCGATTGACGGCGCTCTGGCTGGTGCCGAGCGCCTCCGCGAGCTGCGACTGGGTCCAGCCACGGTGCTGACGGGCGTCACGGATGAGCTTGCCGATGCGGGAGAGGTAGTCGTCAGTCATACAGAAGAGGCTATCTCAGATATGAGATGCGCATGCGACCGGGGTGAGGCGAGGTGTGGGGCTGTCCACCCGGGCATTGTTCTAGTAGTACGCGAACAAGGGAGGTTGTCGTGACCCGCTCCTGGTGGCGCGCGGGCGTCGTCGCTCTGCCCTTTCTGCTGGCCTGGGCCGCTGTCCTGGCCGTCTTCGCCGCGTTGCGCGACCGGCTGCCGGACCCGGTCGCCACCCATATCGGCCCCGGCGGGCAGGCCGACGGATTCACCGGTCTGGGTGCCTTCCTCCCGGTGGCCACCACCCTTCTGCTGCTGCCCGGCCTCATCGCCTCGGCCGTCGCGTACCGCTCGGGTACGGCGCTCGGCGCGCAGCGGACGTTGGTCGCCGCGGGGTACGGCACGGCCGCGATGCTCGGCTACGACCTCGTCGCGCTGCTCGGCGCCAACGCCGGGGCCGCCCGTGCCGCCCAGGTCGGCTTCCCCCTGTGGCACCTGGCCGTGTCCCTCGCCGTCGCCGGGGCCGTCGGCTCGGCGGGATGGCTGCTGGCGGGGCGGGACGCGGCGCCCGCCGATGAGGCCGACGAGGCGGCGGCCGGGCCCCGGCTGCCGCTCGCCCAGGGCGAGACCGCCGTCTGGACGCGCAGCGTCGGATCGCCCGTGCTGGTCGTCGTGGGGGCGGGTATCGCCCTGCTGGGTGTGGCGCTCACCGTGATCACGGACGTGACGGCGGAGTCGGCACTGATCGTCGGCGGGCTGATCTCGCTGGCGCTGTCCCGCTGCCGGGTCACCGTCGACCGCCGCGGCCTCTCCGTCGCGCCGTGGTTCGCCCCGCGCCCGCGGATGCGGATACCGCTGGAGCGGATCGCGGAGGCCACCAGCCGCGAGGCCCGCGCCCTCGGCCTCGGCGGCTGGGGCTACCGCCTCCAGCCGGGGCGCAGCTCCCTGGTGCTGCGCTCGGGCGACGCGCTGTTCCTGCGGCTGGTCACCGGCAAGGAGTTCGTGGTGACGGTGGACGACGCCGCCACCGCGGCGGCCCTGCTCAACACCCTGGTCGAGCGCGGCCCGACCGCGACCGGAGCGCGAGGCTGACCATGCTGTTCCGTGTCGACCTCGGCTCCCCGGTCCCCCTGGGGGACCAGATCGCCGCCACCGTCCGCGGCGCCATCGCCGACGGCACCCTCCGCCCCGGCGAGCGCCTCCCCGCCGCCCGCGCCCTCGCCGACTCCCTCGGCGTCAACGTCCACACGGTCCTCCGCGGCTACCAGCGCCTCCGCGAAGAGGACCTGATCGACCTGCGCCGCGGCCGCGGCGCCGTGGTCATCGGCGAACAGCCCACCGCCCGGGCCCGGCTCCTGGAGGGCGTCCAGAACCTGGTGGAGGAGGCCCGGGCGCTCGGCCTGTCGGACGAGGAGGTCCTGTCCCTGGTGCGCACCCGGCTGGCGGGCGGCTGAGCCGGGCGGAAAGTCGGATCAGTCGGATCAGAAGTCCGAGGTGTCCAACTCCAGGCCGAACGGCTCGGGGAGCGCGAGGGATGTGCCGAAGGGGTGCGGGCCGTCCACCTTGGTGTAGCCGAGGGGCCCGGGCGCGGCGTAGAGCGTGCACGTGCGCTCCTGCCGGTCGACGAGCAGATACAGCGGAGCGCCGTACTCGGCGTAGCGGCGGCGCTTGACGATCCGGCCGGTGTCTCCGTTGGAGTCCGAGGTGATCTCGACGACCAGCAGGGTCTGTTCGGGGACGAGCGCCGTGGCGTCCGCCAAGTCTTCAGGGACGACAGCCACATCGGGCACATACCAGTTGTTACTGCCGGGGAGATCCAGATTTCCTGATCCCGACACGCAACCGAGTTTGGATACGGCTGGCGCGATCTGGTTACGGATCTTATCGGCTGCCTTTTCATGGCCCCATGTCGGAGACAACGGTTCGATGACCCCCTCGACGATCTGCACCCGGTCCCCCTGGTGGTGCTGGATCGCGTATTTCAGTGCGGTTTCGGGGTCGTCGGCCACATACGAAGCCGTGTACGAATGGGGTTGCGCGCTCATTGGTCCTCCACCAGGCGTCGTCATCGCAGCATGACGACTGCGCAAGGTCTATCGCAATCCTCAACGGGCTGGGGTGAACTTGCCCAGCGATCACCCGTACCGGTGACCGTCTCCCGTCAGCACCGCCGCCAGGGTGCGGGCCGGGCCGTCCACGGCGGGGCCGTGGAGGAGTTCGGTGCGGTGGATCAGGCGGGGTGCGGTCAGGGGGATCGTGGCGATGCCGGGGGCGTTCTCGGCGGCCGTGTGCGGGAGCAGGGCCAGGCCGTGACCGGCCGCGGCCAGGGCGAGGAGGGCGCGTACGTCCGTGCCCTCGTACGTCAGCGAGGCGCGGAAGCCGCCGGTGCCGCTCGCGGCGCGCAGGGCGCCCAGCGGCACCGCGGTGTCCGGGGCGTCCAGCCAGGGGGCGTCGGCGAGGTCGGCCAGCCGCAGGCCGAGCCGACGGGCCAGCGGATGGCCGGGCGGCAGGGCGACGACCAGCGGCGTCTCCGCGACCGCGACCGTGGTCAGCGGCCCGGCCTCGGGCAGCGGCAGGGGTGCGCCGGGGGTGGCGGGGCCGTCGAGGAGCCCCAGGTCCAGCGCGCCGGTCGCGACGGCCGCCGGGATCTCCCGGCGGCGGAGGATCCGTACGGCCGCGCCCGCGTCGGGGCAGGAGCGGCGCGTCTCGTCCAGGGCCGTGGCGACCGCGGGCGTCATGGCCAGCGGTGAGGCGCCGAGGGCCAGCCGCACGGCGGCGGGCCCGGCCGGCCGCTCGACGTCCGCCCGGG